>CALXGL010000193.1 GCA_944387825.1 uncultured Oscillospiraceae bacterium
TTGAAAAGGCCGACCCCGACGACGTGGAGGTCGGCTCCGTGATAGTCGTGCAGCCGGGCGAGAGGGTGCCCATAGACGGCGTCGTCATAGAGGGCGAGAGCAGTCTCAACACCGCCGCCCTCACGGGCGAGAGCCTTCCCCGCGACGTCGGGCCCGGCGACGAGATAGTCTCCGGCTGCATCAATATGTCCGGCCTGCTCCGCATCCGCACGACCAGGGAGTTCGGCGAGAGCACGGTCAGCAGGATACTCGACCTCGTCGAGAACGCCTCCTCGCGCAAATCCAGGAGCGAGGCGTTCATCTCACGCTTTGCGCGCGTATACACTCCCGCCGTCTGCGGCAGCGCGCTCGCCCTGGCGGTGATACCGCCGCTGGTGCGCATGCTCGGCCTCGGCCTCGACGGCGGCTGGGAGACCTGGATATACCGCGCGCTCACCTTCCTCGTGGCCAGCTGCCCCTGTGCCCTGGTGATAAGCATACCGCTGAGCTTTTTCGCCGGGATAGGCGGAGCCAGCAGGGCCGGCGTGCTGGTCAAGGGCTCCAACTATCTCGAAACGCTGAGCAAGGTCCGCGTCGTGGTCTTCGATAAGACCGGCACGCTGACAAAGGGCGTCTTCGAGGTGAACGGCATCCACCACAGCCCCTACTCCGACGCCGAGCTGGTCGAGTTCGCCGCCCTTGCCGAGAGCGCGAGCTCCCACCCGATAAGCCGCAGCCTACAGCGCGCCTATGGAGCGGATATTGACCGCGGCCGCGTCTCAGACATACATGAGATAGGCGGCGAGGGCGTCACCGCCGTTGTCGATGGGCACTTCGTCGCAGCCGGCAACAGCAGGCTGATGGATTCAATCGGCGTCAATTACATCGAATGCCACAGTGTCGGCACTATTATCCACATGGCCATAGACGGCAAGTACGCCGGACACATCGTAATCAGCGACGTGATAAAGCCGCGCTCCGCCGAGGCGGTGAGCGCACTCAAGGCCGCCGGGGTACGTGAGACGGTCATGCTCAGCGGCGACTCCAAGCGCGTCGCGGAGCATGTGGGCGCCGAGCTGGGCATAGACCGCGTCTGCGGCGAGCTCATGCCTGCTGACAAGGTCGGCAAGGTAGAGGAGCTGCTGGTCAAAAAGCCTGAGAAGGAGAAGCTGGCCTTCGTCGGCGACGGGATAAACGACGCTCCGGTGCTCTCCTGCGCCGACATCGGCATCGCCATGGGCGCCATGGGCTCGGACGCCGCCATCGAGGCCGCCGACGTCGTACTCATGGACGACGACCCGCTCAAGATTGCCAAGGCCATTAAGATTTCCCGCAAATGCCTGGGCATAGTCTATGAGAACATTGTATTTGCAATCGGCATCAAGCTGGCCTGCCTCGTGCTTGTCGCCCTGGGGCTTGCCAACATGTGGCTGGCTATCTTCGCCGACGTAGGCGTGATGATTCTCGCTGTGCTCAACGCGATACGCGCGCTCTTTGTACAGAAGCTGTAAAATTTGTTGACTCACCCTGGACGGTGGTGCTACCATGGTCCGGGGTGATTTTATATGTTTGACCTCGAATATCTCAGGGCCATGGCCCCCGGCTACGACATAAACTATGTGCCGGAATCGGTCTCAACAAACACCGAGCTCATGGCAAGCGAAAGCGCGCGTGCCGGAAGCGTCCTCATAGCCGGCAGGCAAAGCGCCGGACGCGGGCGTATGGAGCGCGCTTTCTCCTCGCCAGAGGGCGGGCTTTATATGAGCGTACTGCTTACGCCGGCAAACATCGAGGAGGCCATGCTCGTCACTCCGCGCGCTGCCGTAGCTGTTTCCCGCGCAATTGAGCGTATTTCCGGGAGGGCGGCTGAAATAAAATGGGTCAACGACATAATTATCGGCGGGAAAAAAGCGTGCGGTATCCTGGCCGAAGCCAGGGCGGGGGAAAGCCTCGTTGTTGTGCTTGGAATCGGTGTAAACGTTTCCTCCGTGCCCGCCGGGCTCGAGAATATTGCCGGTGCGGTATTTGATGAGGCGCCGGAGCTTGCCCGTGAAAAGCTGGCTGCGGCTATACTCTCCGAGCTGCAGAATGAGGGGGATGTTTACGCAGAATATGCAAGACGCTGCATGACTCCCGGGAAAACGATAACCGTCCGTCAGGGGGACAGAACGTTTGCAGGCAGGGCTCTGGGCGTAGACAGGAGTTTTAACCTCGTTGTTGAATGCAATGACGAAATAATCGCTCTGAATTCCGGAGAAGTAACAACACAGATATAAGGAAAGCCGCCTTATGGCGGCTTTCCTTATAAAATCTGACTTTCCACTTCGGCCTCCGGAGAAAGTACGGAAATATAGCGTCTGAGCTTTTCAATGGCGGACTCGATATCTTTTACCGGCATGTCCGGCGTGCCGAACACAGGATAGAACACATGCGAGCTGCCGTCCCGCGCACAGGTGCGATCATCGGCTCCCGCAATTTCGCTTAATATTATCCCTTCGTCATCCCGGCCCACAACATCTCCGGGATAGGTATGAATTTCCCGCCCATGCATCCCGATAAACGGCAGCTTGCCTGTGCCGGAGCTCAATTCCAGCTTGCCTTTAACTTGCTCGGCGTCATGTGTCCCGGACAGCATACAGGTCGTAAGTTCCAGCAAATATGGAACCTCAGTTACAGGATTGTTTACCGGGAAAGACTGGCCTTTTACTATGATTGACTCAAATTGCAGTAAAACAGGATAGGTTTTCTTAAATTTTCTGAAAAAGCGGAAAAAATGATTTTCACCAAAGACAGCCTTCCTGTCATAATTGATATTATTTTCCCGTGCTGCGCTTATTTCGCGCTCAGCCAGCGCTCTGAAATCATCAATGTTCCGGCGTTTCAGCTCAGGATATTTTACCTCAACTACGCCAAAGGGTATGTTTCTGCTTTTAAGCTCGTCAGTTTTAACTATTTCAAGCACGTCTTGCTTCCTCCATAACAGAAATGCTATGCATATGATATTAAAGCCGCCGTGCGTTGTCAAGCCTTGCCGGTAAAATGCCGCTCCTGAGCGTAACCAACGGATATTTTTTTCGTGTTCATAATTGAAGGCATATGGAATTTTTCTTGACGTACGCCGAAGTTCGTGATATATTAAAACAGAAGCTACAATTGTAGTCCTAATGAAAGGAGGAGAGATGATGTCCGAGAGAGCAATTTCACCGGCCGAACTGGAGATAATGCGCGTGCTTTGGGCTGCGGACGCGCCGCTGAATATAAGCGAAATACGCGCTGCGCTTGCAGATACCGGCTGGGAGGCTTCCACCATAAAGACGCTCGTCACCAGGCTCGTAAAAAAGGGCGAGCTTGTACAGACAAAGCGCGGGGTATTCTACTACGCGCCTGTTGTTTCGCGCGAAGAATATGGTTCTGGTGAAGCAAAGCGTCTTGCACAAAAGGTATATGGCGGCGGCCTCACAAAGCTTGTTGCAAGCTTTGTTGAAGGCGGGGAATTTACAGCCGAGGAAATAGCCGAACTGCGTTCTCTTTTAGACAAGGCCAGAGGTGAGCAGGATGCTTGAAACCGTTATAACCTCGTCGGTCCTGATAGCTGTTATTGTATTGCTTCGCGCTCTGCTGAAGAATCGTATAAGCGCACGCCTCACCTATGCGCTGTGGCTGGTTGCGGCGCTGCGGCTTATGCTTCCATTCTCGCTTGCCTCAAGTCCCGTAAGCGTTATGAATGTGCCGCAGCGTGTGAACTTGCCGGAAGTAAACGCTATAATAGATACAGCGGCGGAAAACGTCAAACCCGCTCCGAGCGTTAACACGCATGACGCCCAGAACGACGCGGAGCCTGCCCCTCAGCCGGCGCTGCCTCCAGATGCGCCGCAGACAGCCGTGAAAACAGAGCGGCCGCAATATGTAAGCCCGCCACAGACCGCGCCGCTGCCGGACATAAGCTTAGAAGCCGCAGTGCGCATTGTGTGGGCGCTTGGCGCCGCCATGCTTGCGGTTGCGTTTATTGTTACAAACGGCGCTTTGTATTTCCGCCTGCACGGGGCAAGGGAACGGATAATGCTGCCGGGATGCCGCCTGAGAGTATATCTCGCCGATGGCATAACATCACCGTGCCTGTTCGGGCTGTTTCGTCCATCAATATACCTGACGAAAGCGTCGCTCAAAACGCGCGAGCTGACAAATATGGTGCTCATGCATGAGGAGACGCATTATCGTCATGGCGACCATTTGTGGTCGCTGCTGCGCTGCGTGCTGCTCTGCGCATATTGGTTCAACCCATTCGTATGGCTGGCGGCGTATCTCTCGCGGAGAGACGCCGAGCTTGCCTGTGATGAAAGCTGCATGGCAAAGCTCGGATACGGCCGCCGGCTGGAATATGGTCATGCGTTGGTAGACCTGCTCAATAGGTCAAATGAACGCGCAGGCGTCCTGGGTACAGCTACCACCATGTCCGGCGGTAAGCGCGCCGTAAAGGAGCGCGTGACGCGCATAGTCAGGGCCCCTCGCAGCCGTGCGGCCGCGGTTATACTTATTCTTGTACTCGTCTTTGCAGTTACCGCCTGTACTTTCACCGGCGCGCTGCCAAGCGCTCCAACCGCCTCTGCCGGTGAACCGCTCGCAAACGCCAGCGCTTACACCCGCATGCCTGACGGCAGCGTTTATCAGGAGGGCGAGGCGCACAAGTACGTCTGGGCCGGCGGCAGGCTTGAGCTTTACGCCGGCGAGGAAAACGCATTTACCGCAGACCTTGACTCCGCGCGCGAGCCGGGAGTGTTCCTCAGCGACACGCTCAACGCCGTGGCCTATATTGACGGGGCCGGTATGCTGAACGTCAAGGTAAACGGAGACGCGGACGTCGGCTGGGAGCATGAGAGCGCACTGTATGTGCCGGAAGTAATCTACACGCAGCTGCACAATACTTTCGTCGGCTTCTCAGACACGCTGAACGGCTGGGTGGTTCAGACGCGCTGGCATGAGGACCGTGACGGTGTGGCCGAACCCGGCGAGCCGTATTCCGCGACTGTCTGGCTCACGGAGGACGGTGGAGCGTCCTGGGAACAGGCGCCGTACGGTTTCAATTATACCGATATGCTCGCGGGCATCGCCATCACAGAATACGGCGAGGCCGTGTACGCCACGAACGGCGATTTGGGCAGGGGAGAGGTGCGCCTGAGCTGCAATCTGGCATACAGCGGAGCGCCGGTATATACAAACGAGCACCTGACTGCCCCCGAGTACGGCGAATCAACCCCGCTCGGAAATGACTTTGAGGGCGCGGTCACGCTGCTCGCTCCGCGTATAGCGGATAACGAGGCAGGCTTTGAGTACTTTCTTCTGGCTGAGCCCCGGCAGGGGGAACCCTTCGTGCAGGGCGCGACGCTTGATGACGTCGAGGGCTTCTACGGCGGCGAGCGGCCCTACGGCTGGTGGCGGATACCCGAGGAGCAGCCCGCCTATGGAGAGAACAGCGTGTCCATTGGCGACGGATTATATGTGACGCCGCTGCCTGACAGGGTCTCGCCGTGGAGCAACGAATTCCTGCGCCGCTTCTGGCACTGGGAGTCCGGGCCGGACGCGCAGGTGCTCAGCGGGGACATAAGCGCTGTGGCCGCCTTTTCCACAACGGAAGAGAAACTGAATGTCACCGTCTACCTCGCGGGGGAAAGCAACGGGACGTATAATGCGGCCGGCCCCTGGTCGGTGGCGAGCTGGACGCTTACGCCGAAAACCGCGGCCGTGTTGAACCTGCTCACGGTCGAAGGCGCGCCACGCTATATGTATGTCGAATTCACCTCGTATGGGTCGGAAAGCGTCGGTTCCTTCATTGTATATTCACCATCCGTTGGGCAGGTGGAATTTATTGACGCCTCCAACCCCCTCGCCATGCGGCCTGCCGTGGGGGCGCTTAATCTTGCGCTGCACCCCGACGGCGTCTCCACCGAGGGAGGCGACTGGCGCTATTACGTCCCGGAAAACCAGACGGAGTTCATGGCCGCCTTCGACAAAGCGCGCGGCGCTTTCGTCCCGCAGAGCGAGGAGCTCAAACAGGACAGCGGCATATGGCTCTGGTACGAGGACGAATACTACGAGCTGCTCGCCGACGGTACGCTCAGGGCCGCGCTTGAAAATGACGAGGGCTCATTGGAGCGCCTTGAAGCGCCTGCGGACGAGCTGCTAGCGCTTGCAAAGGAGACCGTAAAGGGCCTTGGCATGACGGAGCCGGTGCAGCCGGAAGAGATTAGTGGCGTAGTCTCCGCGACCTTGTCCACCGCCTGGGATGTCACCGTCACCGATCCCGAGCTTCTCGCCGCACTTGAGGCCATACTCGCCGATTCTGACGACTTCTACGGCGTGCCGTCCTGTTTCTTTACATCGGCGCTGACTTTGGAGTTTGCCGATAAAGCCCCGTTGACTATCTATATTGCCTCCGACCGCTGCGGCAGCTGGGCGAGCCAGGGCGTTTACTATCAGTTCCACAATGGAAACGCCCGGCTGTACGCGCTCTTCGGCTCCTCGCCCGACTACGGCGGGGCTGAGGACAGGGACAGCGGCTGCGGCGTGCGCGTCAATTATTTATCGCGCGAAATATACGAGCAATATCCCGAGAACAAGCGTTATCACGCCGAGGGCTTCCCGCCAAGGACGGAGTTCCTGACGCAGATGGTCATTATGCCGTACGAGGAAATTTCCAACCTGCGTATTTTCGGGATTGAATACGGCGACGAGGCGCACTCAATTATACTCGAAGGTGATATAGTCTTCGAAAAGGAGAGGGTTTCAACGGACGAGCTAATCATATTCGACCACCTGGACATCGGCAGCATGACCTCCACGCGCGGCTTCGCCTTCACGGACGCGGACGGCGCAGAACACCGCTTCATGGTTTTTGTAGATAGCGAATACGGCGGCGTCGGACTGAGAGAATTCTAAATACAGCTAAATATCCCGCCCGGTGTTCCGGGCGGGATATTTTTTACTCGACTAACGGTGGGATTTCTGCTATGCTGTGGACAGAATAAACTGCGGAGGGCACATATGAACGTATTCGATATTATAGGCCCAATAATGATAGGCCCGTCCAGCTCGCATACGGCGGGCGCCGTTCGCCTGGGCCGTGTGGCCTGGAAGCTGCTGGGTGAGCGTCCGGTCAAGGCAGAGATAGAGCTGACAGGCTCCTTTGCGGAAACCTACCGCGGACACGGCACAGACAAGGCCCTGACGGCCGGCATAATGGGCATGGACTCGGATGACGAACGCATACGCAGCTCGCCGGATATTGCCCGGGAAAACGGCCTGGATATAAGCTTCACCGAGACGTCCATTCCCGGCGCTCATCCGAATACGGCCCGTATTACACTGTGCGGCAAAAGCGGCAGGCGCGTGCAGGTGCAGGGAGCCAGCGTCGGAGGCGGAAATATACTGGTGACCGGCGTGAACGGTATGGCGGTCAGCTTTACCGGCCAATACAACACGATTCTTGTTCTGCACCAGGACAAGCCCGGAGCAATTGCCGCCGTTACCCAGTTTGTGGCCAGCACAGGCGTAAACATCGGAAATTTCCGATTGTCGCGTTCGCACCGCGGCGGCGAGGCCCTAATGACCATAGAGGTGGACGGAGGCGTTCCCGACGGGCTTATGGACGCTCTCTGCGCCATTGAAATGGTTCAGCAGGCAATATTCATTCGAGCGATGTGAGGTGAGAGCATGTTGGAATACAAGTCTGTTGCCGAGCTGGTATCCGCGGCGGAAAATGCCGGCGTGACTATCTCCGAGCTTGTATTGAGAGATCAGGCGGAGCAGCTTGAGCTGCCGGCTGAAGCGCTGCTTGAAAGGATGTCGGAACGGCTTGACATTATGGAGGCGTCCGTAAAATCGGGGCTTGACCCCAGTATACGGTCAACCTCCGGTCTCACAGGAGGGGACGCTGCAAAGCAGTGGACGCATGCCGCTGACGGCATATGCGGCGGTTTCTTCGCAAAAGCCATAGCCCGAGCGCTGGCAGTAAGCGAGTATAACGCCGCCATGGGACGAATAGTCGCCGCGCCGACAGCCGGATCCTGCGGCATCCTGCCCGGCACTGTCATATCCCTGCTCGACGAGGGACGCTGCTCGCGCCATGCGGCCGTTATGTCTCTGTTTACCGCCGGGGCTTTCGGCATCGTCATAGCCGAAAAGGCCACAATAGCCGGTGCGGAGGGCGGCTGTCAGGCCGAGTGCGGAGCGGCGAGCGCGATGGCTGCGGCAGCAGTAACCGAGCTCATGGGCGGCACGCCCAAGATGTGCGCCGAGGCCTGCGCCATGGCGATTAAAAACCAGCTGGGACTGGTCTGCGATCCGGTTGCCGGGCTGGTCGAAGTGCCCTGCATAAAGCGAAACGCCGCCGGTACCGCCATAGCGTTTACCGCCGCAGACATGGCGCTGGCCGGTATAAGCAGCAGAATACCCGTCGATGAGTGCATTGACGCGATGCGTGAGATAGGCGAGAGCATGCCCTGTGCTCTTAGAGAAACCGCCAAAGGCGGTCTGGCCGCCACTCAGACCGGGCAAAGGCTGAGAGAGCAGATATTCGGCAGGAAATGATGAGTAACTCCCGGCTCAAATGAGCCGGGAGCATTTTTTACTTATCAAACGCAGGATTTACGGCATATACGTTTTTCTGGTCCATCTTTTCGCTGGCCAGTCTCAGCGCTTCGCCGAAACGCTGGTAATGCACGACCTCGCGTTCCCGCAGGAAGCGGATAACATCGTTTACATCCGGGTCGTCGGAGAGACGCAGGATGTTGTCGTAGGTTACTCGCGCTTTCTGTTCGGCGCCCATGTCCTCGGTGAGGTCGGCTATTACGTCGCCCTTGACCGCCATACAGACCGCGTTGAACGGCGCGCCGCTGGCGGCGACGGGATATACCCCTGCCGTATGGTCTACGAAATAGTCGGCAAAGCCGCCATCCTTCACCTGCTCAATCGTCATGTTGCGGGTGAGCTGGTGCACGATTGCGCCTATCATCTCAAGGTGCCCAAGCTCCTCGGTGCCAATATCGGTGAGCAGTCCCTTTAGCTCCGGATACGGCATCGAATATCTCTGCGTGAGATAGCGCAGGCTGGCGCCGAGTTCGCCGTCCGGCCCGCCGTACTGGCTTATAATTATTTTAGCCAGTCTTGGATTGGG
This sequence comes from uncultured Oscillospiraceae bacterium, assembly GCA_944387825.1. GTDB lineage: Bacteria > Bacillota > Clostridia > Oscillospirales > Oscillospiraceae > Scatomorpha. The sequence continues at coordinate 9,149 of CALXGL010000193.1, forward strand.
ATTTTTAATCCTCACGGGATACTGCAGTTTTTTCTGGTACATGAACATGGCTCAGCCCTCCTTGACAAAATCCCACGGCCAGGGCTCATTCAGCCAGTTGAAGTCCGGCGCATAAGCCATGTCGCTGCGCTGCAGCGGACCGTAATTTGACGCATAGGTGTTGCGTCCTTCTTCATACAGCTTCAGCATAGCCTGATAGGTCGCAAACGCCTCCGCATCGGATTTATGAGTGTCAAGATAGAGCGCGAGTTCGTTGCAGACAAAGTCCAGCGCCATAAGCTCGCGCAGCGGCGTGGTTTTGGCGGGCATCTTGTTTACAATATTCATAAAGGGCAGATCCAGCCCCGGGAAAAGCGTGCCGCGCGACAGCGCCTCCTCATTTGAGTATGCGGGCTGCGACGACGCCTGCGATGGCATAGAGGCCAGCCCGAGCGCCGCACACGCGGGCAGCGCTCCCTGCTTATAGGTGCACTCAGTGTTTTCCACAGATAAGCCTCCTGAATGTTCTGTAGGGAAGTCCCCGGAACATAATATGCCATTGCCCCGCCGCGCGTGAGAAGCTGCGGTATAAGAAAAAGGCGGCGCAAAAGCGCCGCCTTTCAAATTGAAGAATTATTTCGCCAAAACTTTCTTGAGCCTTGCATAGCGAGGCATTCCGTTCTCAGTGGGACGGTCTACGCTGCCCTGGATAAGGGGAAGGGCATAATCTATGAAGTCCTGAGTCACGCCGGTGCCGTCAGGAGTAATCCACTCAGCGGGCACCTTTTTCTCATAGTTTGCAACACTCGTGAGCGGTACAAGTACGTACTCGCACTTGTATTCGCCGCAGCCGGCGCGTTTGAAAGCGACCATTTTGCCGGTTTCACCGGCGACTGCGCTCTCCACGGCGATTTTACCGGCCATAAAAGCCTCGTTGACGTCCACGGCGGAGGCCGCGTGGGCAGCGCAGCGCTGCAGCAGGCTGAGCTCAATACCGCGCACCTTAACGTTGAGCCTGTCTTTTATTACGGCAGCCAGCAGGCTGGCGAGCCCGCCGAGCTGGGCATGGCCGAAGCCGTCGGTCGCGCTGGTCTTGGCCTCGGACACGAAGCGTCCGTCAGCATAGTGTACGCCCTCGCTTACGGCTACGAGGCAGTTGCCGCGTTCTTTATACACGCGCTCCACATCTGCCACAAAGCGGTCCATATCGAAATCGGTCTCAGGCAGATATATGAGGTCGGGACCGCAGCCAATAGTTCCGGCAAGCGCGGAGGCTGCGGTAAGCCATCCGGCATGGCGGCCCATTATTTCAACTATGCAGACCATACCGGTGTCGTATACGCGGGCATCCTTATATATTTCGGCGCAGCTGGTGGCTATATATTTTGCAGCGCTGGCAAAACCGGGGCAGTGGTCAGTGTTGTAAAGGTCGTTGTCTATTGTCTTGGGCACGCCCATAACGCGGCATTCCCAACCGGACTTATCCATGAAGCGGCTAATCTTGTCGCAGGTATCCATAGAGTCATTGCCGCCATTATAAAAGAAGTAGCGCACATTGTATTTTTTGAAAATCTCAAGAATACGCTGATAGTCGGTGTCGTCAGAATCCGGATCCGCCATCTTGTAACGGCAGGAGCCCAGTTCGCTGGACGGAGTGTTCATCAGCAGCTCAAGCTCCTTCGCATCCTCTTCGCCCATATCATAGAGCTGGTCGTTCAGCACGCCCTTTATACCGTGCGCCGCGCCAAACACGCGGGTAATATTCTCGTTATCAAGAGCGGTACGGATTACTCCGTATGCGCTGGAGTTGATAACTGAGGTGGGTCCGCCGGACTGACCGATAATGCAGGAGCCTTTGAGTGCGTTTTCCATGGTTGTTGCCTCCAAAAAATGAAGTGTTGTGTGAATGTGTTATTGATTATACCACAAGTTTGAGATATAATAAAGAAGCAATAGCGTAAAATTACAGCTTGCAAAGGAGATAATTTTTATGGCACTCGTTACGTCCAAGGAAATGTTCAAGAAAGCTTACGACGGCGGATACGCCATCGGAGCCTTCAACGTCAACAACATGGAGATTATTCAGGGCATCACCGCCGCCGCCAATGAGCTGCGCGCACCGCTGATTCTCCAGGTATCCAAGGGCGCCCGCGCTTACGCGAGTCACACTTACCTTATGAAGCTTGTGGAAGCTGCCGTCATTGAGACCGGGCTGCCCATAGTGCTTCACCTCGATCACGGCGACAGCTTTGAGCTGTGCAAGAGCTGCATAGACGGTGGCTTTACCTCCGTTATGATAGACGCTTCCAGCAAGCCCTTTGAGGAAAACATAGCCATCACCCGCCAGGTTGTTGAGTATGCCCATGACCACGGCGTCGTTGTTGAGGCGGAGCTCGGCACTCTTGCCGGCATCGAGGATGAAGTCAAGGTCGCTCACGGCGACGCGAGCTACACCCGCCCCGAAGAAGTGCAGGAATTCGTCGAGCGCACCGGCTGCGACTCTCTGGCCATCGCCATAGGCACCAGCCACGGCGCTTACAAGTTCAAGCCCGGCACCCAGCCTCAGCTCCGCTTTGACGTCCTCGAGGCCGTTGAGAAGAATCTGCCCGGCTTCCCGATAGTCCTGCACGGCTCCTCCAGCGTGCCCCAGCAGTTTGTCGACGAGATTAATAGGTACGGCGGCAATATGCCCGGCGCCATCGGCGTGCCTGAGGACCAGCTGCGCCAGGCTGCGAGGAGCGCGGTCTGCAAGATAAACATCGACTCCGACCTGCGTCTGGCCATGACCGCCACCGTACGTAAATACTTCGCAGAGCATCCTGCCGATTTCGACCCCAGGCAGTACCTCAAGCCTGCCCGCGAGGCCATCAAGCAGATGGTCGCCCACAAGATTGTCAACGTTCTCGGCTGCGACGGCAAAGCTGACTAAGCTTCAGTAAATACACTTGTCCTGCCGGGCGAAAAGCTCGCCCGGCAGGACAAGAACATGCGTGTTTTATTAATTTAACACCCGTGCCAGACGGAGGAGGGGTGCAATGAACTTCACAGAAATACTCGAAAAGATTGCCGGAAGAAGCGTTGAGGCTGGCGGGCGTCTCGTCTCCGGCTCAATACGCTCCGACATCATACTTGTAGCCAGGCTTGCGGTATGCTGTATTGCTTTTGCAGTTGCGCTGCTTGCCGGCGCGGTACCCGCGGTATGGGCAAGCGTCATACTGATACTGTGCGCTTTAATAGCCGGATATGATATTTTGGCGTCGGCAGTGCTCGGCATCTTACGGGGTGACTACCTGAATCGCAGCCTCCTTATATCGATTGCCGCCATTCTTGCGTTTATATTCGGCGCGCAGATTGAGGCCTGCGCATTGGTTCTGCTCTATCAGATAACCTGCATTTTCATAGATTATGCTATAGAGCGCACTCGCCGCACCGTACTGGACACAATTTATTGCGATGCGGCCAATGCGAATTGGATTGATGACGACGGCAGGGAAGTCACGGTGGAGTCCTCAACCCTCCAGCCCGGGCATCACATCGTTGTAAGGCCCGGAGAAATTATTCCCTGCGACTGCATCGTTCTGGAGGGCAGCTCCAGGGTGGATCCGGCGCCGCTCGGCGACGATTCCGGTCCTGCCTCGGTCAAGGAGGGCGACGAGCTGCTTTCCGGCTGCGTAAATATGAGCGGCGAGCTGCGCTGCGAGGTTTCTACGACTCAGGCCGAATCAGCGGCTGCACGGCTGTACAGCTCCATAAACGAAGCCCCGGGCAGAGGTTCGGCCGTGCCCGAGGCGCTGCGCGGACTTAAAATGTATTTCCCGAGCGCCATAATAGTTCTCGCCATTCTGATTGCCGCACTGCTTCCGTTTTTCGCAGAGAATATTACCGTAGCGGAGAGCGTACGCCGCGCCGCAATGTTTCTTGTGATTGCGTCTCCCGTATCCATGCTGTCATCCATACCTGTCCTGAGGCTTTGCGCCGGCTGCGGCGCCGCTCGTGCCGGTATAGTGTTCGACAGCTGCAGCGCAATGGACGGCCTGTCCTCCGCCTCCGCGGTCGCCTTCAATGAAACCGGCACGCTTACCGAGGGAAAGCCCCGTGTTGTAAAAGTAAATGCCGGACGCATGGGCGAAGATGTGCTTCTGAAGATTGCGGCTCATGCGCTTTCGTACTCTAACACTCCGCAGTCCAGGTCAATTATTGAAGCCTATGGCGGGACCATATACATAGACCTCATTGAGAATTATTCTGAGGTGCCCGGATATGGCGTGGAAGTGTATGTTGACGGAATCCCCATCCGTGTAGGCACTCGCGAGCTTATGCGTATAGGCGCCGTGTCTATACCGGACAGCGACCTCTTCGTTGAAGAAGGGGAAACCTGCGTATATGTGGCGATAACAGACGAATATGCCGGCTGCATTGTGTTAAGCGACCCCCTGCGTGCTGACGCGCTTTCCGGCATAGAGGATTTGCGGCACAGCGGAATTGAGAACATTATAATGTTCAGCGGCGATTCCAGGGACCGCACGGCCCGCCTGGCGAGCTCACTGGGCATAACCGAATACTACTCTGAATGCCCACGCGAAAAGCTCCGTTCCACCTTGAGTTCTCTCCGTCAGGGCTGCGCCCCCGGGAAAAGCCTTGTATTCGTTGACAGCGGAGAAAACTTCGGAAATTCACACACTGCCGCCGACGTTGATACCGCCATGTCAGGTACCGACGCGCTGTCAATGCCGCGCAGCTCCGACATAACAATACTCGGCGGCAAAGTTGGCAAGATTGCCACAGCTGTGGGTATTGCCCGCTACGCGCGTATGCTGATGTATGCGACCGTCGCCGGCGCTGCGCTTATCAAGCTTATACTGCTCATAATTGCCGTACTGGGTGTAAGCACACTCTGGTTTACCGTTTTTATCGACGCTATTGCTGCCGTAGCTGCGGCTCTGGTATCAATTCTGGCCTTCAGCGGAGAATTGTACGGAACAAAAAGCAAATAAAACACGCAAAGCCGACCCGGTTTAACCGGGCCGGCTTTATAATACCTTTTCCATAACGTAATTCTTCAGAATCACGCCGTTTCGTTTTACGCGCTGTTCTTTTACCACGGCATACCCGCGCTTCTCAAAAAACGGACGAGCAGTAATAGACGCCTGAAGGTATACTTTTCTGACAGACACACTTGCTTCAAACGCATCGCAGATTTGTGTGGCAACGCCTTCATTCCGGTGGCTGTTTCGCACATAAAGCATGTCAAGATATCCGTTCGCGTCTATGTTTCCGAAGCCGGCAATTTCACCGCAGCGCTCAGCTACAAGCGTATACGTTGAAAGAAACCGCCTGTCCCATGTGTCTGCATCTATATGCTTCGGAGCCCAGGCGTCCAGCTGTTCAGCGGTATAGTCATTCGCGTTTACGGTATGTACTGTTTCATAAAACAGGGAAATAAGCGCTTTTACGTCTGATGAATGGTAAGGTCTGAGCATCATATTCAATCAAATCATTAGCCGGCGGGTTGCCCCGCCGGCTTCTTTTTTATCTGCCCAGTAGGAACAGGTTTGGATCGGTGGCGAAAGTGGAAACACTGTAGGCCACCAGCACATTGTCAAAGTCATGCTCGGCGATGTAGTCGGCAATGCTCATGCGGTAATAGCGCACGTCGATGACGTGTATCTCGCTGAAATTCTCCAGCAGGAAGGGAATAAGGCTGTCGGTATAGGAGTCACGGATAATCAGCAGGGAAGGGCCATCGTTTCCGGTCACTATCTCGTGCAGCGGGCAATTGCCGCCCATGAACATGGAGTACTTGTCCTTTACAGCAAGCTTGCTCTCGTCGTAGAGCTTGCCATCCAGGGGCTCGCCCTGAGGGTAGCTGGTTATCTTGAGTCCCTCGGGCGCATTTACAAACGTCTCCATCTCGTCGGGTTTTACCCAGCTGAAGCCGCTCTCTGACCAGGTGGTACCGTAAAAGCTGTCCGAGACAATGTGGCGGTCTGCGTAGCTGTCAAGCTCGGGCACATCAATACCCATGGCCTGGCAAAGGGCAGAGAAGCCGTAGTAGGCGCCCAGGCTTGTCCAGTGGTGGTCGGTGCGGTAATAGATATATTCGTCCGCGTGCTCACGCATTACGCTAAGTATGTCAACGTTGTTGGCCTGAGAGAGTCCGTAGCAGTACTCTATAAAGTCTGCCTGGCTGTCATTGGGCGTGTAAGCGGGAAGCCTGTCGGCCCATATCTCGCTTTTCTCCGGTATAAGGGCAAAGTATACGTCGGCGTGCGTGTTCTGCACCAGTTGATTAACATAGCTCGTGTTGGTATCCAGAACGCTGTTATCCGGAGCGTCGAAGCCCTCAATAAGCGTCTGTTCCTTGCCGTATGAGACGTCGTTATTCTCCTTTTTGCCGAGAGCGAGCTCACTTGCGGCCTTGAGCGAAATCCACTGATCTCGCAGCACAAACTGATCCGAGGTATAGTCCTCAAATTCCTTCGTAAAGGTTTTGTCAAAAAGCCGCTCGAAACTGAATTTAGGCAGCTGCTGCAGGGTTTTGTTCTCCTGTTCGGACATTTTGCGATCCGGTACAATCAAGTTGGCCAGGAAAAAGCCGAATATAAACAGCAGGAATATGAGGACTTCGACCCACATTGCTTTTTTGCTCATGTTCGGTCCTCCTTAGAAGTTGAAGTACAGGAAGGGGTTGTAGGTCGCATCCACAAGGTACGCGGTGGAAATAACAAGCGCCAAAAGTATAAGCACCGGCGCGGCGACGCGTATCGCACCCTTCGGCAGCTTGTGCCACAGTTTTGCGGCAAGCGGAGTTGCGGCAAGAATACCGATGACAATGGTCGCGGCATAAGTCATCAGATAGTAAATATCGTCGTGGCTGATAAAGCCCTTGGCGCCAAAGCCCAGCATTGCGCCTGTATATTGCCATGCCAGCCCGATATCCTCCAGCTTGAACAGCGGCCATACCAGGGTGACAATGACAATGGTGTAGACATGACCTATTACTTTGGACTTGTCGAGCGTCTTGTACAGGAAAGTCTTTTCAAGCAGCAGCCAGAAGGCATAGTAAAGACCCCAGAGCAGGAAAGTCCAGTTGGCGCCATGCCATATGCCTGTCGCGGCCCAGACGACGACGATATTGAAAATCTGCCTGGCCTTGCTGCAGCGGTTGCCGCCAAGCGGGATGTACAGGTAATCACGAAACCACGTGCCAAGGGACATGTGCCAGCGGCGCCAGAATTCCGTAATGCTCTTCGAAATGTACGGGTAATTGAAGTTCTCCAGGAACTCAAAGCCTATCATCCTGCCAAGGCCGATTGCCATGTCGGAATAACCCGCAAAATCAAAGTATATTTGCAGGCCGAAAGCAATAGCTCCAAGCCATGAGCCGACAAAAGTGAGCTCTCCGCAGCTGGCGGCATAGACATCCCAAAGTTTGCCTATAGTATTGGCAAGCAACACTTTTTTGCCGACGCCTATCATAAAGCGCTC
>CALXGL010000194.1 GCA_944387825.1 uncultured Oscillospiraceae bacterium
CCTAGTTCCCCGTGGGGAAAAAATCCCACACGGAGGAGGCCGCACGGTCTTTCCAAGCTTCTCCCATTTTTTGGAAGCCGGGCGGGTGTGTTCTCGTCGAGCCATTGGCTCGACCCTGCGCGCGTCCGGGCGCAGGCCCGGGCATGCGCGCCTCCGAGCGTACGGCGTGTCAGCGGCCGGATTGCCGCCGGTTTTCCGCCTTTTCCAGCGCAGTTTTGCGGTCATGGTGCCGCTTGCAAAGGCTTTGCAGGTTGCTGCGGTCGGTAAAAAGCGCCCAGTCCCCGCGGTGCGGCTTGATATGGTCGGCCACGGTCGCATATACGCGCTTTCCCTCCCTGGCACACTCACGGCAAAACGGCTCTCTGCGCAGCTGTTCAGGCCGCAGATCATCGGTCCAGACCTTGAGGCTATACCAGTCATGCCACTGCGCCGAGACACAGCGCGCGGCTTTGGGCGGCTGGTGCTCCGGACAGTATCCCCCGGAGACCAGCCTTGTGCATCCTGGATGCCTGCACGGCCTGAGCGGTTTTCTTGCCATTGGGCTATCACCTCCAAGGTCTAGAAAAAGCAAAAAGCCGGAGCCAACGACGAACGCAAATTGCATTCAAGTCATTGGCTCCGGCCTTCAAGGCTCTGGCCCTCAACGATATCCACGATGTGCTCTGTCTTGCAGTCTCGACAGTAGCAAACGATGTGCTTGCCCGATGCGTCGGGCAGGATCTTCATCAGCCGTCGGTTTCGGCGGCAGTTGGGACAGACGAGATATCCATCCTTTACAGTTAGCATTTTACCATCTTCCAGGACCACTTGCAAGTGTTTGCGCCCCCTTTTCCGTGTCCGTGTCAAAAGATATACCTTGCTTCAAGCTGAAAATCAAAAGCGCTATGAAATTCTACGCTTCGGCGCCGGCCTGGCCTTGCGGTCGAGCGGCAGCTCCGGCAGGAGATACATCACATACTGATACCGGCCGAACTCATTCTCCTGTGACTCGCGCTCGAGGATGTGGGCATTTGCCGGAGGCGAGAGCTGCACTCCCTCCGGCACCCACTCAGCCGGCGGCGACTCCGGCTTGCGCAGGTTCTTCGATGGTATCCAGCTCCGGGCCCCGACCGGCGCGCCGTCCTCCCGCGCCTCCTTTGTGAGATACTGTGCGAGCTGAGCATAGCCATACGCATCGATGCGCTCGATATGGACATCTCCGCAGGCCCAGAGGCTTTTTATCGCCTCGAGGTCTCCGCCGGCGGCGTTCAGCACCATGTGGTGGTGCAGGCGCCTGTCGCCGTGCCGCCCCTCGACGTTGTAGACGTATCGGAGCTCGTCCCCTCTCGCCGCGCGGTGCGCCCGCAGCTGCGAGATGAACCTGCGCACTATCTTCCGCGCGCCGGCGGCGTCTGACGGCAAATGTTCATCGTCATACGTCAGCACGACATGCAGATCCCTCCCGCCGAAGTTGGCAGCGAGCGACATCATCAGCTTCTGCCATGCGCAGCGCAGGTTCACTCTGCGGCGGGCAGCGCTCGTGCACCGGCTCTTTGCCGCGCGCTGCGCCGGCTTATCGCTCGGATAGACCGGCGTCCACAGCACCTCGCGCACGAGCCTGCCGGCCTGGATACGTTTATACCTCTGCTTAGACATAGGGCGACCTCCGCATGTTCCATACGGCTGTCGCCCTACCGGCCTCCGCCCTCAAATGGTTCTATATTCCAAAATACTCAAGATCAGGATTTTGTCAAGTCCCATCCTCCGGCAGCTCTACCCAGGCAACACACTCGGCCTCAAGCGTCGCGCCTGTGCGCGAGAAGCGGAACGTCCTTAGCTGCGCGTCGAAAAAGGCCAACGAGCGGATGACGGTGTCGTCGACTCTGAACTTCCCGACAACATCGCAGTCATGCTCCGGCATACCCGTCGACCACGAGCGCGTCCCCGGCCTCAGCTCATCGGTGAGCCCGAGCAGATAGTCCGTCGAGCAGCCGAGGCACTGCGAGAGTTCGATGAGCCGCACTCGTCCGCCGGGCGCGTACTTATCGCCGTACAGCACCTTGTCTCCGAAGTCGCCGTCGGCAGCCGAGCGGAGCTCTGCCACCGTCACGGCAGGCATATAGTCAAAATCTTCGACCTTGATTTCGTCGCCGTCAGTGAGCCCCGCGGCCTCGGCGGCCCTCAGGAGACGCCCGGCGTTTATCCGGCTATGCCGCTTATACTCCTCGCGGAGTTCTGCCGTTCGTTTTTCGGCCTTGGCCTTCTCTTTTGCCGCCTCGGCCTTATCCGCCTTTCTGGCCTCGCGCTTGTGCTTGCAAACGCCCGGGCAGCTTTCCGCGTTGTAGCACGTCATGCAGCATCCGCCGTCGCAGCGCTGCCAGCTGTAATTACGGCAGACCGTCGCCTTCACGCGGCCGGCGGCATTATTGCACTTCTCCCCTATCAGGCCGTGGGCACAATCCATCGGGGCCGTGAGTTTTTCATAGTTTTCCAGCAGCGATTCTGCGGCCTCGCCTGATGGGAGCTTGTCCTTGAGGACGGCAGCCGCCATGTCCTGCATATTCTCCGGCATCCTGGCCAGGGCATAGGCAGCCTGCTCGCTGAGCTTATCCGCCTCAAACTGCGACAGAAACGGCTGACGCAGTTTCTCCCGTATCACCTTGAGCCGCGCGAGCTTGCTGGCCGATACCTTACAGGCGGCGGCAACCTGGTCGCGCATGCGCCCGGGGAAATGATATCCCTCTTTCTTGAGCTCATACAGCAGGCGCTCGATGCGTTCGGCCTGACGCATGGTCTCCGCGCCGCTGAGCACACGGGTCGTAGAATTGGCAAAAATGAGCTGAAGCTCCGCCATTGCGGCGCTCTCGTACTCCCGCCTGACACACGGCACGGCGCGGAGATCTTTACGCGGTTCCTCGGGGTCGTCTACGAGCATGTGCAGAGCCGCGAGGCGCCTATGTCCGGAGAACAGCTTGACATGGTCGCTGCCCGGCTGCGTCTTGACCACCAGCGGCTGCTGCAGGCCGCCCATCGCGATGGCAGCGGCCAGCGGCTTCAGCAGGCTGAGGTCGTAAAAGCTCTGCTCGTTCGTGTCGATGAGGTCGATGTCGATGTATTCGATATGCATCGGCTCCGTGTCCGAGTTGGACACATTGAGACCCTGCATGAACATGCCCAGGTCAAACTTCTTTGCCATCACCGCGCCTCCCCGAACAGCTCGCGTGCGAGCGCACGGTAGTCGTGGGCAGCGGCGCTGCCGCGCGAGTAATCCGGCAGCGGCTGCTTTGTGAACGTGCTCTCCGGCACCTTGTCGGTGCGGCGGATCACCGTGCGGCACACCGGCAGCGGCATACTGCGCAGGAGCTCCTCGCCCTTTTCCACGGCCGGCGAGCGGTGCCACTGGTTGATGAGCACGCCGGCGAGCTTGAGCCCCGGGTTTACCGAGCGCAGGCTGCGCAGCTGGTGAGTCATGTCGGCCATGCCCTCAAGCGAAAAGCCGTCCATCAGCACGGGGATGAGCACCTCCCGCGCCGCCATCAGCGCCGCGCAGCTCGCCGCGGAAAAGCCCGGCGGGCAGTCGAACAGCACGACGTCTATCTCGCCGTCATCTTCCGCCGCCGAGATAAAGCCGCGCAGGGCGCCGAGGTTCGCGTCTCCGCGTGTGATGGCCGCGACGTCGAGCTCATAGAGAGCCGAGCTTGCCGCGAGGATGCAGAGCCGATCGTCTATCCGGTCGACATTGTCGCTCCACAGCGGCTCGTGCGCTCCGGTGAGCACCTCGTAGACGCCCGGCACGTCCTCCTCCCGCGGGATGAAAAACCGCGTCAGGTTGCACTGCCCGTCGCAGTCCACGAGCATGACGCGCTTGCCGTATTCGGCGGTGAGGATGCGGGACAGTGATATAGCCGTCACCGTCTTGCCCACGCCGCCTTTGAGATTGTGTATTGCTATCGTCCTCATAGCTTTTTACCGTCCTTTATGTAATTTTGAAACACTCACGCAGGAGCGCGCCGCCGGGAAGCACCGCCGTGACGACATAAAAGCGCAGCTGCGGGTGTATCCATGTGACCTTGCCGGTCACTTCGCGCGAAATGATTTTGCCGCCGCGCCCAAGAGGCTTTTCACCGATTGAAGCGCTCGGGACAAACCTGACTTTTTCGTAGAGTGCCGGCACTCGCATTCGCCGCACCTCCTCTCGGCACAGAGGCAGGCCCGCAGCGCCTCCGCAACTTCGATATGCCCGTCGGCTATTGCGCCGCTCGTGACACGCGCCATAGCGATGTGCCGCCATATCTCCCCGCGGACCAGTTCACGCTGTCTCGTGGTCATCCTGCTCCCTCCTTAACGCAGCCTCGGCCTCCTCATGTGATTTATAGCAGTCAAAAATGGGGTAGCCAGAAAAATCCCCGCTAAAACCGCTAGCTGTTTCCTCTACAAAATCGCCTAGGATGAAGTCGAGGTCACTGCAATCGTTGATGAACGGAGAAACTATGGAAATGCCGCTTACTGATACAACAAAAACAAATCCGCTTACCTCGGTTGCCTCTCCATCTTCGTCCCTCTCCACTATCCACACTTCGTTGCCTGGGGCGAATTTCTGCACAACGCACCGCCCCTCCCTGTCTGCCTCGGCCAGCTCGCGGAGGCGGTCGGGCGTTATGCCCAGCGATTGCCCGGCCAGCTTCAGGATTGCTTCCTCGGTGCAAGCCTGCTTGATATCCTCCGGCTCCAGGCCGGTTTCCTCGTAGGCGGCGAGGCGAAGTATGGCGTCATCAAGCTCGCCCGTGATTCCCCATCCGCCAGACGGGTATATTTTGGTCAGCCGTTCCATGTCAGTCCTCCTTCTGGCCGCGCCATTGCGGTAAGCACAGCTTCGTCCCACCCCTTGCGTAGCACTGCCCATTTTTGCAGTACATGCATGTGTCTGTATTCTGTCCGCCAACAAACATGATTGTCTCCAAGTCGTCAACCGCTGCATCCCGTTCCCGCTTCACCTGCTCCAGCTCGCCC
>CALXGL010000195.1 GCA_944387825.1 uncultured Oscillospiraceae bacterium
AGGACTACCTTAAAAATGAGCGCAAGTCGTCGGAGAACACCATTGCGTCCTATATGCGCGATATGCGCCAGCTGAGCGAGTACCTCGACGCGCATGACCGCCCCAACCTCATCGACGCCGGCGAGAAGGATCTCAACAACTACCTCGATTACCTGCGCAGGGGCGGCAAAAGCCCCGCCACGATAACGCGGCATATTGCCACGATGAAGCGCTTTTACACGTATTTTTCCGCTTGCGGCGTCATAGTGCAGGACCCCTCCGCGGGCCTCACGGGCGAAAAGCTGGAGAAGAAGCTGCCGCAGATATTGACCAGCAAGGAGGTCGAGCTGCTGCTCGAGCAGCCGGAGTGTACGGACGCGAAGGGCTACCGCGACCGAGCGATGCTGGAGCTGCTGTATGCCACGGGAATCCGTGTGACGGAGCTTATTTCGCTGAACGTCTCCGACGTGAGCCTCGCCGTCGGCGTGATACGCTGCCGGAAGAACGACAAGGAGAGGGTCATCCCGCTCTATCCCAAGGCCGTAAAGGCGCTGGCCGAGTACATGGAGTTCGTCCGCCCGCAGATGCTGGCGAGCAGCGACGAGCAGTCGCTGTTTGTCAACCTCAACGGCGAGCGCATGACGCGCCAGGGCTTCTGGAAAATCGTCAAGACCTATCAGGCCAAGGCCCACATAGAAAAGGACATCACGCCGCACACCCTGCGCCACTCCTTTGCGGCGCACCTGCTGGAAAACGGCGCGGATCTGCGCTCCATACAGGAGATGCTCGGCCATGCCGACCTCTCCACCACGCAGATTTACGCGCACCTCGTAAAAAAGCAGCTCAAGGACGTGTACAATAAGGCCCATCCAAGGGCTTGAGAAGGGGAAGCCCCCGGCGGGAGCCGGGGGCGTTTTTTATCGCTGCGCGCGCCCTTGCGCGCCGGGCGTCTGGATGTTACAATGTATGGGTCAGGAGGGCGCGCGGATGCAGATGAGAAAACCTGAGATGATATTCTTCGACTATGGCCACACGCTGTGCTACGAGCCGGTACAGGACTATCCGGCGGGCTGGGCCGCGGTCCTCTCGCACGCCGTTGAAAACCCCGGCGGCATAACGGCCGGGGATTTGGCCGCCCTCTGCGGCGGTGTGTACCGCAGGCTCTGGGACGCCATGCGGCCCCTCGAGCTGGAGACGGACGGGTTCAAGCTGGACGCCGCCATATACGACAGCCTCGGCCTGAAGTTTGACGTCTCACTGGAGGAGCTGGAGTACATCCGCTGGCAGGCGACGGAGCCTATCTACCCGATGGAGGGCATAGAGCGCGTCCTTGCGCTCTGCGCGGACAGGGGCCTGCGCACCGCAGTCATAAGCAACCTTTCGTACTCGGGCGGCGTGCTGCGCCGCAGGATAGACGAGACGCTGCCCTTCCACCGCTTCGAGTTCGTGCTCGCGAGCAGCGAGAGCGTTTTCAGGAAGCCGTCGGAGTGGATATTCCGCCGCGCGCTGGGCATGGCGGGGCTGGAGCCGGCGCAGGCCTGGTTTGTGGGCGACGACGTGCGCTGCGACATAGAGGGCGCGGCGCGCTGCGGTATCTGGCCCGTGTGGTACAAAAGCCCGCTCAGATGCACCTATAAGCCGGAGTACGCCTCCGGCCCTGCCTGCGAGTACAGCCTTGTGTCAAGCTGGGACGAGCTGGGCGAGCTGCTGACGGCGCTGGGTTGACCCAACCCACAAACCCGTGCGCGGGCAAAAAGTGTTGGTAATCTGGCCGCAGGCGTGATACAATAGCCGCGGCGCGGCTTCTGCAAAATCGGTTTTCCTTGCCCCACATGGGGGCGGGACGTTGAAAGCGAGGCGTTAAATTGCGCATACTGGGCATAGATCCGGGGGTGGCCACCGTTGGCTTCGGCGTCATAGACTCGGAAAGGGGCAGGCAGTCCTTTGTGCGCTGCGGCGTCATCACTACGCCGGCGCACACCTCGCTCTCCAGCCGGTTGGATAGGATATACTCCGACATGGGCGAGCTGGTGTCCACCTTCAGGCCGGACGCCGCTGCGGTGGAGGAGCTGTTTTTCAATACGAACATCACCACGGGCATTTCCGTCGCGGAGGGCAGGGGAGTCATACTCCTGGCGCTGTTCCGCGCAGGCGTGCCGATTTTCGAATATACGCCGCTGCAGGTCAAGCAGGCTGTCGTCGGCTACGGCAGGGCGGAGAAGGCCCAGGTCATAGACATGGTCCGCCGCATACTCAATCTCAGCGCGACGCCAAAGCCGGACGACGCCGCCGACGCCGTCGCCATAGCGCTCTGCCACGCGCGCAGCGCGACGTCGCAGCTGCTGCGTCAGGGAGGAAACGTATGTACTACCATATAGAAGGGACTGTCGCCGAGCTGGGCGGGAACCTCGCCGTTATAGACTGCGGCGGCGTTGGGTATGAGTTGAACGTCAGCTATAACACCCTGGCGCAGCTGCGCCTGGGCGAGCGGGCCAAGCTCTATGTCGCGGAGTCGGTCAAGGAGGACGCGTTTGACCTCTACGGCTTTGCCACCAGAAGCGAGAAGCGCTCTTTCCAGCTGCTCATCGGCGTCTCCGGCGTAGGCCCGAAGGCCGCATTGAGCATACTTTCGTCCTCCACGCCGGAGGGACTCGCCATGGCCATACTCTCCGGGGACGAGAAGGCGCTGACCGTAGCGCCGGGCATCGGCAAGAAGATTGCGCAGCGCGTCATATACGAGCTGAAGGACAAGATAGCCAAGGAGAGCGGCGGCGCCGCGGCGGCCATTCCCGCTTCGCCGCAGAACGTCGTTCCCGGCGCGGACAAGCTGGCCGACGCCGCGGCGGCGCTCGGCGTCCTCGGCTACGGCTCGGCGGAAATCCACGCCGCGCTGCGCGGGGTGGACACGGACGCC
>CALXGL010000196.1 GCA_944387825.1 uncultured Oscillospiraceae bacterium
GACCAGTTCCTGACCGCCGCATGGAACACCCGTACGGACAAATACGGCGGCGACGTGCGCGGCCGCGCCACTTTCCTGCTTGAGCAGATAGCGGCCGTCAGGAAATGCGCCGGTGAGGACATACCCATAATGGTCAAGTTCTGCCCTGACCACGGCGTGCCCTACCCCGGCTTCCGTCAGCTGCCCGAAGGCCTGAAGCTTGCAAAGATTCTCGAGGAAAATGGCGTAAACGCCCTGCACGTCGACGCCGGCTGCTATGAGAAGTGGCAGCTCTCCATGCCCGCAGTGTTCTATCAGGAAGCGGTAATGCAGCTCAAAAGCGCGAAGGCTGTACGCGAAACCGTCAGCATACCCGTATTGACTCATGGCCGTCTCTCAAACTATGAAAAGGCGAGCGCTGCGCTGCGCGACGGTATATGCGACTTTGCCATCATAGGCCGCGGCCTCATCGCAGATCCCGAACTGCCCAACAAGCTGGCGGAGGGCCGGCCCGAGGACATTCTCCCATGCATCTCCTGCAACGAGGGCTGCATAGGCAGCGTGCTGAAAGGCGAGCACCTCAAGTGCGCCATAAACCCCTATGCCGGTTATGAGGATGAACGCAAGGTACCCGTGGCGGGCGAACCAAAGCGCGTACTCGTCGTGGGCGGCGGTCCCGGCGGCTGCACCGCCGCACTTCTCGCAAAACAGGCCGGACACGAGGTCGAGCTATGGGAACGCAGCGGAACCATCGGCGGAAAGGCTCTGGCCGCCAGCGCGCCGTATATGAAAGCCGACATGCTGCGTCTGCCGAGCTACTACAACGTCCAGCTCATCAAGGCCGGCGTGCCCGTTCGTTTCTTCAAGGAGGCCAACCGGGAAACCGTCTCCGAATTCAAGCCCGATGTGCTCATCTGGGCCGCGGGCGGCACAGTCGTGCGTCCGGACAGCATTCCGGGCCTCGACCGCAGCAACGTCTACTCCTGTGAGGAGGCTCTGCGCAACTTTGTTCCTCTCGGCAAACGTCTCGCCATAATCGGCGGCGGCCAGGTCGGCATTGAGGCCGCCGTGCACTTCAACAAGGTCGGCCACGACGTCACCGTCGTCGAGATGGCAGACAAAATCATGCCCGATCCCCCGTTTGTGCAGAACGAGAACGTCCTCAGAGAGATGATGGCCGCCGGCACCGGCGTCTATCTCACCAGTACCAAGCTCACTGCCGTTGATGAAACCGGCATCGTCGTAGTGACCCCCGAGGGTGAAAAGCACATCGATTGCGACACAGTGCTTCTCGCCATGGGCTGGAAGCCCGACGCCGGGATGGGCGAAGAGCTTGCGGATATCTGCCGTGTAATTCCCATAGGCGACAGCTCCAAGTGCCGCAATATACTTGCAGCCACGAGCGAGGCCTATGAAGCCGTAAAGTCCATATAATAGAAATTCATAAAGAAAGGAAATCAACATGCAGAACATCACCATCCCCTACGACGAGAAAACCCTGGCCCTGGCGCGCGAGATCCTGCACGACACAAGGCCGTACACCCCCGAGCAGCTTGCTGAAATCCCGGCAATACTGGCCGTCAAGTCCCGCTACTTCTGGGCCAACGACCTGAATGACTGGGAAACGTTCAAAATCGTCTTTACCGAAGAGGCCCCAGAGGGCTTCCGCGTCAGCATGGGCGCTGGTGAGCAGACGCTGACGATTGACGAGCAGATAGGGCGCGTAATGTGGTCCATCGGTCCCGACGAGGACGTCGTCCCCATGCATTTCGGCCACAACCAGATAGTGCAGTTCCTTGACGACACTCATGCACGTCTCCTCACCCGCATGAACGACCGTCACACCTACAGGGATAACGGCGAAATCTATGCAGGCTGGGGCCTGTACGTGGACGATATGCTCAAGTGCAAAGATGGCGTCTGGCGCATTTCCTATCTCCGCCTGAGCTACGGCGTTATGGAAAACCAGCTCCGCTGCATCAAAAGAATGTCTCAGAACTAAAAGGAGGAAATATAATGAACAGACTGCTTAACAAGGTTGCAATTATCACCGGCGCCGACGGCGGTATCTGCGGCAAAGCAAGCGAGCTTTTTTGCCAGGAGGGCGCAAAAATCGTCATGAACGACATCGACCCCCATGTCGAAGAGAAGTGCGCTGAAATTGTCGCGGCCGGAGGCGAGGCCGTTGCCATTGTCGGCGACGCCTCCAAGCGTGAAACCTGGGACAAGCTTCTCGCCACCGCGCTTGAAAAGTACGGCACAGTTGATATCTGCGTCAACGGAGCCGCGCGCTTCGCCGTGGGCGAATTTGCCGGCGACTGGAATACTCTCACCATAGAGAAGCTGCACGCCGTGCTCGACATGAACCTGGACGCCGTGCTGCACTCCTATCAGACGGTTCTTCAGTACATGGTGGACAATGGTATCAGAGGCAACTTCCTCAATTTCTCCTCGTCCACCGCTCTGAGCTGGAACGGCAGCGGCTTCAGCGGATACCCCATTTCCAAGGCCGCCATACAGAATGCAACGCTGAACATGGTCAAGACGGTCAGCACCAAGACGGGCATACGCTTTAACTGCCTGGCGCCAAACTTCGTGTGGACTCCGAAGACCGATTATCTGTACAAGGATCCCGGCACGAGCGGATGGTTTAAGGCCGTCACGCCTTTCCCCGAGCTTGGCATGCCTGAGGATTCCGCGTGGGCCATGGTCTATCTCTGCTCTGACGAGGCCAAGTACATAAATGGCGTCGTTCTGCCAACCGACGGCGGATGGTCTACCTGCAACTGATGGAAAACAAAAAGAAAGCGCCGGCCATCCGGCGCTTTCTTTGTTGCTGAAGCTTCAGCAGGCGGGCAATCTGACCTCGGCTTTGAAGAGGTCGCCGTCTATGCTTATGGCGAACTTGCCGTGCATGAGGGACACGAGGCTCTGGGCGATGTTCAGGCCCAGGCCGCTGCCCTCGGTGTGGCGGGAGGCGTCGCCGCGGACAAAGCGCTCCATAAGCTCCTCCGCGCTCAGGTTAAGCGGGTCGCGGGAGATGTTCTTGACGGAAATCACCGCCTCTTCCCCTTCGACGGCGGCGTCGATATAGACGCGAGTGCCGGCGAGGGCGTATTTGCAGACGTTGTTGAAGAGGTTGTCGAGCACGCGCCAGAGGAGCCGCCCGTCTGCCATCGCGCACGGCGGCGGGTCGGGGATGTTGGTTATCACGATGAGCTTCCCCTGCTCCATGCGCCGCCCGTATTCGGCGAGGCTCTGTTCGATTATCTCGCGCGTATTCGTGCGTACGAGGTTGACGTTCATGTTGCCTGTGCTCGCCTTGCTGGCCTCCACCAAATCTTCGGTGAGCTTCTTGAGGCGCTTGCTCTGCCGGTCGAGGACCTCGAGATATTCTGCCTCCTGCTCCGGAGTGTGCGGCTTGTTTAAAAGGTCGACGTAGTTCACAATGCTCGTGAGCGGCGTCTTGATGTCGTGCGAGACGTTGGTGATCAGCTCGGTCTTGAGCCGTTCGGACTTCATGCGCTGCTCGACCGCCGCGGCCATGCCCTCGCCTATCGAGTTGAGATTTTCGGCGTGGCGCTTGAACTCCCAGTACATGCGCTTCGTGTTTATCTTCTCGTCTATGTCGCCCCGGGCCAGGCGCTCGCCCGCCGCCTTGAGCGACTTCATCTGCCACGCGCCGAAGCAGGCCAGGACGAACAGCAGCGGCGTATAGACAAACCAGAGGAAGACGAAAAAGCCGCTTATATAGTAATACCCGAA
>CALXGL010000197.1 GCA_944387825.1 uncultured Oscillospiraceae bacterium
TCAGCTACCTGCGCCCGGACGGCAAGACCCAGGTCACCGTCGAGTACGACGAGAACAACCGCCCCGTGCGCGTGGACACCGTCGTCGTCTCCACCCAGCACGACGAGGGCGTCAGCCTCGAGCAGATACGCGCCGACATGATAGAGCAGGTCATAGAGCCTATCGTCCCCGCCGAGCTGAACAAGGGCGACATCAAGTATTATGTAAACCCCACCGGCCGCTTCGTCAAGGGCGGCCCCGCCGCGGACTCCGGCCTCACGGGCCGCAAGATAATCGTGGACACCTACGGCGGCGCGGCCCCGCACGGCGGCGGCTGCTTCTCCGGCAAGGACCCCACGAAGGTGGACCGCAGCGCCACCTACGCCGCGCGCTACGTGGCCAAGAACATCGTCGCCGCCGGGCTCGCGCACCGCTGCCAGGTGCAGATAGCCTACGCGATAGGCGTCGCAAACCCCGTCAGCGTCAACGTCACCACCTTCGGCACCGGCACTGTGCCTGACAGCGCGCTGGAGAAGGCTGTGAACAGGGTCTTTGACCTCCGCCCCACCGCTATCATCCGCGACCTCGAGCTCAAAAAGCCGCAGTACAAGGCTCTCGCCGCCTACGGACACATCGGCCGCGAGGACCTCGGCGCCGCCTGGGAACGCACCGACCGTGTCGATGCCCTGCGCGCCGCTATTTGACGAAATTATACTAAACACCTCATCCGAATTAATTTGCCGCTTGAATAAGCGGCAAATTTTTTATCCCGCGGCATTTGCAGGCCGGCGCTCAGTCCGCGTACTGCGTCCATTTGTACACATCTCACAAACACGCGGCTTTTTCCGCGCGTTTATTGTGTTTGTAAAAATTCCGCTCTGATGGTATACTGTCAATACTCCGGTTTCACCGGGAGAGAGAAAGAATCTGGGGGACAGAACAAAATGGATTTTGCACACCTTCGCCTTGAGGATGAAGAGATATACGCCGTCATGGAGCAGGAGCTCCAGCGGCAGCGCGACCACATTGAGCTTATCGCCAGCGAGAACTTCACCTCTCCGGCGGTGATGGAGGCCGTAGGCAGCCACCTCACCAACAAGTACTCCGAGGGCTATCCCGGCAAGCGCTTCTACGGCGGCTGCGAGCACGTCGACGTGGTGGAGGACATTGCCCGGCAGAGGGCCTGCGCCCTCTTCGGCGCGGAGCACGCGAACGTGCAGCCGCACGCCGGCAGCCAGGCCAACGTCGCGGTCTACCTCGCGCTGTGCAAGCCCGGCGACGTGATAATGGGCATGGATCTCAGCTGCGGCGGCCACCTAACCCACGGCTCCAAGGCCAGCATCACGGGCAAGTATTTCGACGTCCGCGGCTACGGCGTGGACAGAGAGACCGAGCTCATAGACTACGACGAGATGGAGCGCATGGCCAAAGAGCTCCAACCGAAGATGATAATTTCCGGCGCGAGCGCGTACTCACGCATCATAGACTGGAAGCGCATCCGCGAGATATGCGACGAGGTCGGGGCCTATATGTTCGTCGACATGGCGCACATCGGCGGCCTGGTGGCCGCGGGCGTCCACCCATCGCCCGTGCCCTACGCCGACGTCGTCACCACCACGACGCACAAGACCCTGCGCGGCCCGCGCGGCGCGCTCATCCTCTGCAAGGAGGAGCTCACGAAGAAGATTGACTCCGCCGTCTTCCCGGGCAGCCAGGGCGGCCCGCTCATGCACATAATCGCCGCCAAGGCCGTCTGCTTCAAGGAGGCCATGAGCGCCGGGTTTGTAGAATACCAGAAGCAGGTCGTAAAGAACGCCGCCGCGCTGGCGGAGACGCTATCCGCTGGCGGCATGCGCTTGGTCTCCGGCGGCACGGACAACCACCTGCTGCTGGCCGACGTCATGAGCCTCGGCGTCACGGGCCGCGACGTTCAGGAGCGGCTCGACCGCGCGCACATCACCGCAAACAAGAACGCGATACCCTTTGACCAGCAGCCGCCTCACCTCGCTTCCGGCGTGCGCTTCGGTTCCCCCGCCGCCACCACGCGCGGCATGAAGGAGGCCGAGATGCGCGAGATAGGCGAGCTCATACTGCGCCTTATCCGCGAGGGCGAGGACGCCGTCCCCGCCGTGCGCGAGGAGGTTCTCGCGCTCTGCGAGCGCTTCCCGCTCTATCCCGACGTGATATGAACTACAGGATTCTCGTCGTCGAGGACGATGCCGTTATAGCCGCGGCGGTGGCCCGGCATATCAGCTCATGGGGATGCGAGGTGCGCGTGGCGCAGAATTTTGCCGATATAATGGCGGAGTTCAACGCTTTCGAACCGCAGCTGGTGCTCCTGGACATAGGCCTGCCCTTCTATAACGGCTACCACTGGTGTACCGAGATACGCAAGATCTCGCAGGTGCCCGTAATGTTCATATCCAGCGCCTCGGACAACATGAACATTATAATGGCCATGAACATGGGCGCGGACGACTTCATCGCCAAGCCCTTTGATCTCACCGTCCTCACCGCCAAGGTCCAGGCGCTGCTGCGCCGCACATATGACTTCGGCGGCGGCAACACGCTCAGCGCGCAGGGAGCCGTGCTGGACCTCAACGCCGGGACGCTCGACTACGACGGGCAGCAGCTCACGCTCACGAAAAACGAGCTCAGGATACTTCAGAGCCTGCTCGAAAAGCATGGTCAGGTCGTCTCGCGAGATGAGCTCATGCTCCGCCTCTGGCAGACCGACAGCTTCGTCGACGAGAACACCCTCACCGTCAACATCACGCGCCTGCGCAAAAAGCTGGAGGCCCTGGGCCTCAGCGACTTTATCCGCACGAGAAAAGGCCTGGGCTATGTGGTTGAGGCCGAATAAAAGCTTCAGCGAGGCCGCAGCCGCGGCCTCGCTTGTTTTCTGCTCTTTACAAATCTGTGCTGGTACATTTTACGCCGCCATGGTATAATATCCGCAAAGCGGATGCGGATATTATACTTGGATTTAAAGTCCTTTTTCCCGCCCCTGACGGGGCAACCGTAAAAGACGGCGCATTAAGTATGCGGCAACGATTTTCGCCGGAGGGGGCGCAAACATGCCTACAACCTATACTCACCACCGCTTCGGCGGCGAGTGCATAGGCACGCTGGGAAAAGAGCCCGCGGCGGCTGTCGTGGCCCGCCGCCCGCTCTTTGATACGGGCGTGCACGGTCCGGACCTGCTGTTCTACTATCGCGCCCCGCTGCCGACGAGCGTCGCGAAGCGCGGCAGCGCGCTGCACCGCGAGAGCGCGCGGAGCTTCTTCGAACACGCGCGGCTTGTCTGGAATACGCGCTCCGACAAGGAGGGCATGCTCGCCTATCTGCTGGGCTTCCTCGCTCACTTCGCGCTCGACAGCGCCTGCCACGGCTTTATCAACAGCGAGTGCGCGCGTTTGGGCGCAACTCACAACCGGCTGGAGGCCGTCTGGGACGCGCGGCTGATGCTGCGCGACGGGCGCAGGCCCTCGCAGGTATACCGCGGCGAGGCGCTGAAGCCGGACGCCGCCAATGCGGCGGTGATTGCGCCCTTCTATGGCTTGAGCGACGCTGAAGCGCTGTCTGCCATGCGCGGCCAGGCCCGCGTCATGCGTCTGCTGCGCTCGCCGCGCGGGGTGAAAAAGCGGCTGCTGCGCGGCGCCATACGCGCAGCTCACCTGCCCGGCGGCTTTGACGACCTGTTTATTGACGACAGCATCCCGCCCGCGCTTTCGCCGGCGCTGGACAGGCTCGATGCGCTCTACTCCGGCGCGCTGGCTGAATACCCGGACATGGCGCGGCAGTTATATGGCTTTTTGCAGGGAAATGGGGAACTTCCCGCGCGGTTTGACCGTGATTTTGAGTGAACGAGGGGATAAAAATGCTCAAGAAGCTGAAGGACAAGCTCACGCCGGTCGAGCTGGCGTGGGTACTCTACGACGTGGGCAACTCGGCCTTCACCATGCTGGCCTGCTCGCTCATTCCAATATGGTTCAAGGAGCTGGCCGCCGGCCGCATGAGCTCCGACGACGCCACCGGCACCTGGGCGCTGGGCGTCTCGCTGGTGACGGTTATCGTAGCGCTGATGGGCCCTGTCTGCGGCGCGCTCAGCGACCGCAGGGAGATGAAGCTGGTGTTTTTCCGCACCAGCGTATTCATCGGCGCGGCGGGCTGCATAATAAACGGCTTCGCCACCAGCTGGCTGCTCTTCCTTATCGTCTTCATCGTTGCTAAGATAGCCTACTCCTGCTCGCTCACCTTCTACGACTCCATGCTCGGCGACGTGACTGACGAGGAGCGCATGGACGAGGTCTCCAGCTACGGCTACGCCTGGGGCTACATCGGCTCCTGCATCCCCTTCGTCATAGCGCTCATATTCTATGTGCTGGGCCCCGACATGCTGGGGCTCATCTCCGGCTTCGTCTCCAAGCTCGTCGGCTTCGCCGTCACCGCCGTATGGTGGATAGCCGTCACCATTCCCCTGCTGCGCCGCTACAGGCAGCGCAACTACACCGAGCGCCAGCCGCACGCCGTGCGCTCCGCCTTCAAAAAGCTGGGCGTCACCATAAAGCTCATCGCCACCGAGGACAAAAAGGTGGGCTGGTTCCTGCTGGCCTTCTTCCTTTACATAGACGGCGTCGGCACGATAATAGATAACTGCATCAACATCGGCACCGACCTCGGCCTCGACACCGTCGGCCAGGTGGTCGTGCTGCTCGCGACGCAGGTTGTGGCCTGGGTATTCTCCCTCGTCTTCGCGCGCCTCTCGCGCAAATACTCCACGGTGCGGCTGCTCGGCGTGTGCATCATCGGCTACTTCATCGTCTGCCTCTACGCCTTCACGCTCAGGAGCATGCTCCAGTTCGGCATCATGGCCTTCGGCGTGGGCATGTTCCAGGGCTCGATACAGTCGCTCTCCCGCAGCTACTTCACCAAGATAATCCCGCCCGAGAACTCCGGCGAGTATTTCGGCATCT
>CALXGL010000198.1 GCA_944387825.1 uncultured Oscillospiraceae bacterium
CTCCTGTTGAGCTGGGCCTCAAGTGCGGGCACAGGATGGTAAACGAGTACGCAGAGGTTGTGGCAAAGTGCAGAATAGCCGCCAACGCCGAGCTAATAGACCCTCCGGAGGAATGGCTGCTCATACAATGCTCCGTCATGGACGCGACGGAGGGGGGCCTCGGCTGGATACCGGCCGACTGCGCTGTGGAATACAAGGCGGAAAACATGGAGACGATAACTTTTCCGCTTAGAATCGACGAGAGCAGGATGGAATGGGATTCCGGCTTTGTCAGCGTCGATGCCGGTGCGCTTGGGAACGACATGGTGGACATAGGTTATCACGGCGGCGGCACAGCCTCCGTTCCGGCGGACTGCATTATTCGTCCGACGCCGGGGGTTACGGGATGGCTTTACCCGTAATATAATTAGGCAATTGCGCATGGAAAGGGCGGGCAAGTTCATTTGCCCGCCCTTCCGGCGTTTCGCAGTATCGGCCGCTCAGATTCCGGAGCGGCTCGAAAGCTCCATGTACAGAAGCGGGTAGGGATAGCCCTGCTCGTCAAGCTCGGTCCTCCGGCACACGCGAAAGCCCATGCGCTCGTAAAAGCCGCGCGCCTGCGGGTTCTGCTCGTTCACGGCCAGCCTGTTTACTCCGAAGCAGTCAATTCCGTACCGGAGCAGCTGCCGCCCGAGCCCCTTCCCGCGCTCCTGCGGCGCGATGAACAGCATCTCGAGGCTGCCGTCCTCAATTCCCATGAACGCGGCGGGCGCGCCGCCTTTCTGCGCGACGACGAGGACTTCAACAGCGAGCAGCGCCTGCGGGACATATTCGCGGAGGCGCACTATTTCGCTCTCGGACAGGAACAGATGCGTCGCCCTTACGGAGCCTTCCCACACGCTGAGAAGAGACTTAACCAGGCCTTGAGTCCGCTTTTTGACCTCTATAATATTTATGCGGGCCCCTCCTTTCGCGCCGCCGGAGCCTCTGCGCCGCGGCTCACTTCTGCGCGCGGTAAAATTCCGTCAGTATCTTCGAGAGCGCCTCGGGGCGCTCCTCGTTTACCACGTGGCCCGTGCCCGGCAGTACCTTCAGCCCGGCGTTTTTAATGTGCCGCGCCAGATACTTTGCCGAGGCCAGATTCGCGCGGTCCTTCGCCCCGCAGAGCACGAGCGCGGGGCAGGCGACGCCGCCCAGGCGGCCCGTGAAGTCGAGGTTTTTCATAGACCTGCCGAGGGCGAAGGTGTCCCGCTTGCCGAAGGCCATGCCCCTGAAGGCGGACTTCGGCAGCAGCCTGAAAACCAGGTTCTGCAGGGCTAAGGCCGCCCTCGGCACCCTGTGCGGCGTGCCGATGAGGACGAGGCTCTTTACCTTTTCCGGGCGGCGCAGGGCATAGTCCAGCGCGAGTATGCCGCCGAGCGAGAGGCCGCAGAGGTGAAGCGGCCCCTCGATTCCGGCGCAGTACGCCTCAAGGGCGGCGCGCAGGTTCTCAAAGCTTGCCTCCCTGCCGCCGAGGAGCGCGGAGAGCCCGGGGCGGAGCGTTGTCCAGTCCGGGGGCAGGAGCGCGGCCGCAGCGTCCCAGCTCTGCGGCCCGTGGCCGGAGCCGTGGAGCAAAACTATCCTGTCCATAGACTTGGATTACAGTATGATAAGGTCCTTCGGGGCTTTGGTTATGTCCTCGTTTCCGTCGCCGGTGAGGTAGAGGACGTCCTCTATCCGGACGCCGAATCTGCCGGGCAGGTATATGCCTGGCTCGGCGGATATAACCGCGCCCTCGCCGAGGGGCTTGTCGTTCGCGAGGGATGCGCGCGGGGACTCGTGTATGTCCAGGCCCACGCCGTGGCCGAAGCCGTGGCCGAAGTATTCGCCGTAGCCGGCGCCGGCAATGACCTTCGCGGCGGCGCTGTGCACCTCGGCGCCGGTGGCGGTGGGCTTCGCCGCCGCGATTCCGGCTCTCTGCGCGCGCAGGACGGTTTCATAGACGTTTTTCATCTCGTCAGTGACGGAGCCGACGGCTACGGTGCGCGTCATGTCGGAGCAGTAGCCGTTTTTGACGCAGCCGAAGTCCATGGTGACGAAGTCGCCGTTTTTGATAAGCGCTTCTCCTGGGACGCCGTGGGGCATGCTGGTGTGCGCGCCGGTGATGGCTATGGGGTCGAAGCTGTTTCGCTCGCTGCCGCGGCGCATCATCTGATACGTGAGCTCGGCGGCGAGCTCGCACTCGGCGAGGCCGGGCTTTATCATGGGCAGAACGGCCTCCAGAGCGGCTTCGGCAATGCGCTGGGCGGCGATAAGCGAGGCCAGCTCGTCGCGGGTCTTCTGCGCGCGCAGGCCGTTTATGACGGCATCCGCGCCCACGAGAGTACGACCGACGGCGCGCTCGGTATTGAGCCAGGCGAGGTGGCTCAGGCTCTCGGCCTCGGCGCCTATGTCGCCGCTCACGCCGCTGCAGAGCGTCCGCAGCGTCTCCATCATGGGCTGCGACGCGGAATTTGTCAGTATTTCGACGCCGGGCAGGCACTTGTTCCGGGCGTCCTCGGTGTAACGCGAGTCGGTGATAAGCCAGGCGCGCTGCGGGGTTATAAACGCGGCGCTGTCCATGGTCATAAAGCCGACGGCGTAGTAGATGTTTTTGTCGTTCATGAGCAGCAGCGCGCCGAGCTTTGCCCTTTCAAGCGCCTGCTGCAGCCTTTCCAGCAGATTCATTTTGTTTCCTCCTTCTTATTCTGAGCCGCTCAGGTCCGACAGCATGAGGTCATTGGGGTCAAGAGCGGCGGTAAGGACGGTTTCGTCTGACCAGATGCTCACGCTGCCTACGCCCTCGACGGAGCAGAAGGTCAGCGCGGCGCAGCAGTCCGCAACTGTCCGCCAGTAGCCCGTGAGCGAGGCGTACTCCGGCGAGACCTCGAGCCGCAGCTCCGAGCCCTGGAGGTCCCAGCCCAGGACCGCTACCCCCTCCGGGAGCGCGCGCAGAAGCCTCGCGTCCGAGGGCGAGGAGTTGAAGGCCTCAACGGCGGCGTCCAGCTCGCTCAGGCTGCCGCTTACGGATATGCTTTCGCTTTCAAGCGCGGGGCCGCCGTCCATATAAGCGGGAGAGACGGCCCTCCACACCTCCGTTTCATGCCTGCCGCCGCAGCCGGACAGGCAGAGCAGCAGGACGCAGGCGGCCAGCAGGATGCGTTTTTTCATGTCCCGGCCTCCTTCCCGTCAAATGCGGGCAGCACGACGGAAAAGCGCGTCCCGCCGCCCTCGCGCGCGCTGACGCTGATGCTGCCGCCGAGCGCGGCTACGGCGTCGTGTACGATGGAAAGCCCCAGGCCGCTGCCTCCGCGTTCGCGGGAGCGGGCCTTGTCCACGCGGTAAAAGCGCGAGAATATGTTGGGCAGGTCCTTTTCCGGAATGCCTATGCCGGTGTCCTCAACCGACAGCAGGACGTTTTGGGCCTCCCGGCGTACGGACACGTCCACGCTGCCCTCGGGTATGTTGTATTTTACGGCGTTTTCCGCAAGGTTGAAGATAATCTGATATACGTCGTCCTCGGGCGCGAGCACGACGCAGCCGGGCTCGGCGCTGCAGCGGAGCGACACCGAAGTCCTGTCGGCCAGAGGCGCTATCCGGCGCATGGTGTCCGACGCGGCCTCGCCCACGTCCACAGGCACGCTTTTCACATGCGCGCCGTCGTCGCGCCGGGAGAGGTCGAGCAGCTTTTCCGTCGTACGCTGCAGCCTCTCGGTTTCGCTGGAGATGTCGGCGACGAACTCGCGCACGGTGGCGGCGTCCATGTTCTCGCTGCCGGTTATGGAGTCGGCCAGCAGGCGTATCGAGGCGAGCGGCGTTTTGAGCTCGTGCGAGGCGTCGGAGACAAAGCGGCGGCGCTGCTCCTCGGTTTTTTCGAGCGTTTCGGTCATGGAGTTGAAGTCGTCGTACAGCTCGCTCAGCTCGTCGGAGCCCTCGACGGCGACCCGGTGGCTGTAGTTGCCCTCGCGCACCGTGCGCACGGCCTGGGAGAGGCGTGTTATGCGCAGCGTGAGGCGCCGGGTGAAGATTATAGTAAGCGCAAGGGCGGCGGCGAGCGCGATTGCGGAGACGGCCGCCAGCCTGTCCCGGAAGGACAGCAGTATTTCCGCCTGCTCCGCGTCCAGCTCGCAGAGGTACACGGAGCCCACAACCGCCCCGCCGCGCGAGACGGGAAGCGCCGCGTGCGAGACGAAGAGCCCGTCGGCAAAGCGCGACCAGAACACCTGCTCGCCCGTGAGCGCCAGAGCGGTCTCCGAGAGCAGCGAAAACCGGCCCTCGGCGGAGGCGGAGGCCGAGTCGTAGATGATGCGGCCCGCGGCGTCGGTTACCATGATGCGCTCCAGCCCGGAGATGTTCAGCAGCTCCACAATCTGCGCCGCGCCGTCCCCGGACAGATTGTCCAGCCCGGAGAGGGAGGAGGATACGACGCTTGCCTGTTCAAGCAGGGAACTCTCCTTTTCGGCGAACACCATGTCCCTTGACGCAATTATGGGATAGGTGTTGAGCAGGACGAGCAGCGCGGCTATGAGCGCGAAGAAGGCGAGCACAAGCTTGAACTGCACGCGCCGGGTGAGCTTCGGACGCTTTTTTTCCTCTTTCGCGGCCCTCATTCGGCCAGATAGTAGCCGACGCCCCATTTGGTTATTATGAGCTTCGGAACGGCGGGATTGTCTTCAAGCTTTTCGCGCAGGCGGCGGATGTGGACGTCCACCGTGCGCGCGTCGCCCTGATAGTCGTAGCCCCAGACGAGGTCAAGCAGGCTGTCGCGGCTGAAAACGCGGCCCGGAGAGCGCATGAACAGCTCCGCGAGGTCAAATTCGCGCGCGGTGAGGTCCACGGACGCGCCGTTTTTGCGCGCCGTGCGCTTTTCCGTGTCCAGCGTCACGCCGCCGTGCTCGAGTATGTGCCCGCCCTGAGAGGCGCCCGGCCGGGAGGCGGCGATGCCCGCGCGGCGCAGCAGCGCGCGTATGCGGGCCTTGAGCTCGAGGATATTGAAGGGCTTCGTAATATAGTCGTCCGCGCCGGACTCAAAGCCCAGGAGCTTGTCCGCGTCCTCGCTGCGGGCGGTCAGCATGATGATGGGCACGGTTGAGGTCTGCCGTATGCGCTGGCAGGCCTCCAGCCCGTCGAGGCCCGGCATCATGAGGTCGAGGATGATGAGGTCGTAGCCGCCCTGCGCGGCCATCTGCACGGCGGTGGCTCCGTCGTAGCAGGCTTCAACCGTATAGCCCTCGCTCTCGAGGTTGAACTTTATGCCCTTGACGAGCAGCTTTTCATCGTCAACTACCAGTATCTTCATCAGTGTCCTCCAGGCAGATGTAGTCTATGAATTCGTTTAGGGTGTCGAGGCCTATGCCGCTCACGGCCAGAAGCTCGTACTCTCCGCGGAATCCGCCGTAGGTTTCGCGGTATTCCAGAATGCGTCCGGCTATGACGGGCCCGACGCCGGGCAGAAGCTCAAGCTCTGCGGCCGAGGCGGTGTTGATATTGAGCCGCCCGTCCTCCGACTGAAAGGACACCCGCTCCGCCGCGCCGCCCGAGACTTCGACGCCGCTCCGGGGCCCGGGGGCGAGAAACACGGCGCATATGAGCGCGGCCGTCAGTACGAGCAGAGCGCATTCAAATATGAGGAGCCGTTTTTTCATCAGGAATCCCCCCATGCGCGTGGAAGTTGTTAGGGGCTTGCTTTTCCGGCGCGATAACGGTATAATTATATGATACCATGCGGAGCCTGAAAAGGCTTCGCGGCTGCACATACATATTATACCATAGCGGCGCAGCCGTTATGGTATAATATGTCGTCTTTTTCGGTTGCCCCGCAAGGGGCGAGAAAAAGGACTGAAATCCAAGTATAATATCCGCTCTGCGGAT
>CALXGL010000199.1 GCA_944387825.1 uncultured Oscillospiraceae bacterium
GTATAGGTAGATTTCGTATCAATGCCCCGCTCCCGGACACTGCTGAGCAAGTCGGTCACAAAATTCCGGGCCATTTCTTCTACCGTATGTACCACCATATCCGGATAATATTCCGTCTTGCCTTCCAGGATACTGTCAATGTCTGTTTCCTCCAGGAGCATATCATGATCCCCATTGACGCTGGAAATGATGTCGTTATACATGGTGATGACACCCTTTTCCATGGAGTCACAATAGTCCAGACAGGGGGCGCCGCTTCGCATCAGCAGGAAATCGGAAGTAAATCCTCCGATATCAATTCCCACCGCTTTGGGGATCTGCCGGATTTTCTCGCCCTCAGTCATCATGGCAGCATACGCCTGGGGATATACCGCAACATCCCGGATACAAGTGTGATAGGTCCTGCCGTTGTATACCAATTCCTGCACCTTCCCGTCGCCCAGGAAATATTCCCGATACCGGTCTGCCAGCTCTGCGTAATGCTTAGGCGGCACACCGATTGGCAGAGATACCTGCACCACATCTTCCTCCGCTACCTGTCCGGTCCGCTCCAGTTCCTTCGCAATGGCAAACCGGGTCAGGATGGAAAAACGCTCATCCTGCGTCTTGTCTCTCTGATAGGGAATACGCTTCCCGCTCAAAACATAATACTTGC
The DNA here is from genome assembly GCA_944387825.1 of uncultured Oscillospiraceae bacterium. Taxonomy (GTDB): domain Bacteria; phylum Bacillota; class Clostridia; order Oscillospirales; family Oscillospiraceae; genus Scatomorpha. The sequence goes on from CALXGL010000199.1 coordinate 656, forward strand.
CTTCAGTCTGAAGGAAATCTTCCCGACCTGCAGGCTTACGGTCTGTGGAAGAAAGCCCTGTGGTAAAAAGGAAATGGGTAGTCTTCATGTTCCGGTTCCCGTGATCCACGGGGATAGTCAGTTTTTTTATCATAATGCGTCACTCCTTATATTGTTTTCTACTTATTCCATACGTATGAGGTATGTAGATAGCAACTTCGGAGAGAAAATTTTTGAGATTTTTTATTTAGGATAGTATTCGAGATGTGTCTTTGGTACAATGTAGACAACAACAAATTGGAAGTTGCGGAGATAAAGCGTATGGAATTTAGAAATTTATTGAATGTACAAAATCGTGATGAGTTACGGCAATGGCTTTTAGAAAATTATAATAAAGAACCTGAATGTTGGGTAGTTGTAAAGCGTGGGCGTCCTGTTGATGATGAAACATTTTGGTATATAGACGCAGTTGAAGAAGCAATGTGCTTTGGTTGGATTGACAGTACAACAAAGATAATGGATAACGGAGTTACAGCACAAAGATTAGCTCCTCGAAGAAAGGGGAGTTTATGGTCTGAATTGAACAAAGAACGCTGTCGCAGAATGGAACGATTAGGACGAATGACAGACGCCGGTCGTGCTGTGTTGCCGGATATGAGTGAGAAAGGATTTGTGATTGATAAAGATATTTTGAATGCACTTCAAGCGGACGCAGAAGTTTGGGCGAATTTTCAAAGTTTTCCGCCGCTTTATCAACGTGTGAGAATTGATACAATTCAGATTAAGAAAAAGCAGCCGGAACTATTCCGAAGTCGTTTACAGAAGCTTTTAGATAACACAAAAGCGGGAGTTATGTATGGCGAATGGAATGACAACGGGAGATTGCTTACGGAATGACAAATCCTAATTTATTGGGTCACCCTGACCCGAACTTTCAAAACTGAATACCAGCCGCCCACCGGCGGCACCACCGAGCGGGAAATCATGGAACGGTTCCTGCTTTTTCTTTGCCCGGACGCCGGGAGAAAGGAGGGAGACTAGCCTGCTTCAACTGCTCCAGCTACAAAGGCAACCGCGGGACCGGTGCTTCCACCCATTATGTCCGTGCGGACTTCCTGGTACAGATGGTGTCTGTAAGCAGAAGAAAGAGCGTAGCCGTCAAGCCCCATCCACCGTCGCCGGATGAAAACAACAAAAAAGCGAGTGTTCTTACAGGAACCAGCCGCCGACAAGCACCAAAAAAAGCAAATCCGAAGCCTCGAGCTTCGGATTTGAAAGGAAAAACAAATGTAACGAAATGAATGCCGCCCGGCTTCGCCGAGCGACGTAATGGAGTGAAATTTGTTCTGACGTGGAGCGGGTAATCTTATCGAAACCAGCCTCAGACTTACGCCAAAAACAAATCCGAAGCATCCTGCTTCGGATTTGAAAGGAAGAACAAACGAAGCGGAATGAATGTCCCCCGGCTTTGCCGGGGGACGAAATGGAGCGCGGTTTGCTCCGACAAGCACCAAAAAAACAAATCCGAAGCCTCGAGCTTCGGATTTGAAAGGAAGAACAAACGAAGCGGAATGAATGTCCCCCGGCTTTGCCGGGGGACGAAATGGAGCACAGTTTGTTCTGACGTGTGGAGCGGGTGAAGGGAATCGAACCCTCGTATCCAGCTTGGAAGGCTGGTGTTCTACCATTGAACTACACCCGCATTGCCCGGTTATTTTAACACTTCCGGGCCGCATTGTCAACCTTGTTCGGGCAGGATTTCAAATGTGGAGAGATAATAGGCGCAGCGGCTGCCGAAGCCCTCGGAGGCTTCGAGAAAATACTGCGTGGTTATCTTAAAGCACCCGCCTTTGCCATTTTCACATATGTCATACCGGCGTATGCAGTCGTCCCAGCTGCGCCCGCTCTCCGTCAGTTCCATGAAGTTCAGCGTTTGGAACGCGCGCTCTGACGATGGGAGGGAGGTGCCGGTGTGCGTCAGCTCGCCGGCTTCCGCCTCCTGCGCGATTATCTGCGCGGCCAGATCGTCGGCCGATATGTCCGGCACCTGCACTATCTCCATATACATTTCCGGCAGGCCGCCGGAGTCACGGCTGAGACGAAAGTAATTTTCAGACTTGACTATCGTATTGCCATCCTCCTCGACGTATATGACATAATCCGCCCAGGGTAAGACGGAGCCCTCCGGCGCAATCTCTCCGTGGGCATTCATGTCGAGGTCGGAGTCCTGGCCCTCGAGAAGGGTGGTTCCGGTTTTGGGCGGGAAGAGCTTTTCGATAAGCTCCTCGCATACATTCCGCATGTTTTCAGCGAAGGCCCGGCCGGTGGAGGTGCTGAGGAATATGCCCAGCGCCGCAAAAACAAGCACGGCAGCCGCGGCAAAGCGCAGCAGCCTTGCGCCGCGCCGCGCGCGCCGCCTGGCGTGCGCCGAAATTATAAAGCCGGAGTCTATTTCCCCTATCGCGTCAAAGAGCTTATCAGCGTCCAACTGTGAATCCCTCCTTTGCCAGATGCAGTGAAAGCTTTTCCCGCAGACGGAAGAGCGCGCTTTTGACCTTTCCCGCGCTGAAGCCGAAGCGCTGCGCAATCTCCTGTACTGAATCGCAGTACCAGTAGCGGCAGACAAAGATACTGCGCTGCTCCTCGGACAGCCCGCGCAAAAAGGCGTTGACTGCCGCCGTCAGCTCCTCCAGCTCTATGCGCTCGTCTATACTGCCGCCGTCCGGAATGCACCAGGAGAGTTCCTCAAGCACAAGCCCGGTCCGGCCGCCGCCGCGTTTTTCCGCTTTCCCGCGCCGCCAGCGGTCGATTGAAATGCGGCGAGTCAGCTTGCCGAGAAAGGCCTTGAGCACATCCGGCCTGTGCGGAGGCATGGCGTTCCAGGCGGCGAGATACGTGTCATTCACGCTCTCTTCCGCGTCCGAAGCGCTGCGCAGTATGCTGAACGACACGCCGTAGCAGAAGCTGCCGTATTTTGCGTCGGTTTCCGTTATGGCGTCCTCGCTGCGCTGCCAGTAGAGCTCCACAATGCGGCTGTCCTCCATGTCTCATACCCCCGTCTCTGCCTGTAAACTCGCAAAAAACCAGACGCGGTTTCACCGGCTACAATATAATTTGAAAAAAGCCGCCAAAAGGCGGCTTTTTTACAACACTATTATTGTTACACCGTTATTGGAGCGTTCAAGGTCGCTGTCGCGGCGCAAATCGGGACAGCGGGCAAAAGCGGCGCGCGTGGCCTCGTCAAAGATGGAAAAGGCCTCTCCCGGGATGTAATCGGCTATGCGCTTTTGCCGTTTAAGGCGCTCAAGATATGCCCGCACTTCAGTGCGTATCCTGCCGCCGGCTCCGTGGGAACCGTAACCGTGAATTATCTTAACGGCTCCCGCGCCAAGCCGCCGGCCGTTTTCAATGGCATAGGTTGCGCGCTTGACCGCCTGCCCGGCGGCGGGCATGTCGTATTTTATGTTAACCTCGCTCAGATATCCCATCTCAGCCCTTTTTATGGTAAAGCTTCTTTGTCTGGTAATGGGGCTCGCAGGTGAGATACATGCCCAGGCGCTGGAAAACGTTGGCGTCCACGTTTGAGAGTATCACGCTGGAGTGTACGTCACAGCCGGAGAGCTCGGCAAGGGAGTCCATGGCCTTCTCGGCGTTGGGGTCGCTGACGGCGCATATCGAGAGGGCTATAAGCACCTCGTCGGTGTGCAGGCGGGGGTTGTGGTTGCCCATGTGTTCGACCTTCAGGTGCTGTATGGGCTGTATTATGCTGGGCGCTATCAGCGTAACGTCCTCGGGAATGCCGCCGAGGTATTTGAGGGCGTTCAGGAGGCAGGCGCTGCTCGCGCCGAGCAGGGAGGAGGTCTTGCCGGTAATTATGTGCCCGTCGGGCATCTCCATGGCCACGGCGGGCGCGCCGGTTTCATCCGCGCGCGCAAGGCATGCCGGCACAACCGGGAGGTCTTCTGCCTTGACGCCCAGCTGATTCATAAGCAGCTCTTCCTTATACATCTCCGCCTGTTCGGCGAGACCCTGGCGGTGGGCGCAGGCCGCGGAGAAGTAGCGGCGTATCACCTCGCGCGTGCTGGCCTCGCGGCACGCGGCGTCGTCGGTTATGCAGAAGCCGGCCATGTTGACGCCCATGTCCGTGGGGCTCTTGTAGGGGCTCTCACCGTAGATGCTCTCGAACATTGCGCTCAGGACGGGGAAAATCTCCACGTCGCGGTTATAGTTGACCGCGCTCTGGCTGTAGGCCTCAAGGTGGAAGGGGTCAATCATGTTTACGTCGTCCAGGTCCGCGGTGGCGGCCTCATAGGCCAGGTTGACGGGGTGCTTGAGCGGGAGATTCCATATCGGGAAGGTCTCAAACTTGGCGTAGCCGGCCTTGATGCCGCGCTTGTGCTCATGATAGAGCTGCGACAGGCAGCAGGCCATTTTTCCGCTTCCGGGGCCGGGCGCAGTCACCACGACCAGCTGGCGCGTAGTCTCTATGTAGTCGTTTTTGCCGAAGCCCTCGTCGGAGACGATAAGGGAGAGATTCGAGGGATAGTTGGGTATCCAGTGCTGCAGATAGACTTTGACGTGGAGGGCCTCGAGACGCTTGCGGAAGACGTCCGCCGCCTGCTGGCCGCGGTAGTGCGTTATCGAGACGCTGCCCACGTAGAGGCCTATGGCGCGGAAGGCGTCTATGAGCCTGAGCGTGTCCTCGTCATAGGTTATGCCGAGGTCTCCACGGCGCTTGCTGCGCTCCATATCGTCGGCGGAGATTACTATTACTATCTCCGCCTCGTCCTTCATCTCCAGCAGCATCTTCACCTTGCTGTCCGGCTGGAATCCGGGCAGCACGCGGGAGGCATGGTAGTCGTCAAACAGCTTGCCGCCGAACTCCAGATAGAGCTTTCCGCCGAAGCGGCGGATGCGTTCACGTATTTTTTCCGACTGCAGCCGGACGTATTTATCGTTGTCGAAGCCTGTCCTGTTCATATCTTTACCCCTCCGTGTATTTCAAACCACATGCTATAATACACCATGTGAGATACAAAGCGCAAATAATATTTTTATCGTATTTCAGGTTTTGCTTTTTTTATTCACAAATGTATGGTATAGTACCTTGGTTAAAGCATATCACACGAGGTGATTGACATGGGACTTATGAGCAAGCTCTTTGGTACGCACAGCGACCATGAGCTCAAGAGAATATATCCGATAGCGGACAAAATAGAGGCGCTGGAGCCAAGAATGCAGGCCCTGAGCGACGAGGAGCTCAAGTCGAAAACGGCTGAATTCAAAGAGCGCTATAAAAACGGCGAGGATTTGGACGACCTGCTGCCCGAGGCCTTCGCCGCCGTGCGCGAGGCCGCCTGGCGCGTCCTCGGCATGAAGCCCTTCCGCGTGCAGCTGATTGGCGGCATAGTGCTCCATCAGGGCCGCATCGCCGAGATGAAAACCGGCGAGGGCAAAACCCTTGTCGCCGTGCTGCCGGCCTATCTCAACGCCATAGCCGGCGAGGGCGTGCACATCGTCACCGTCAACGACTACCTCGCCCGCCGCGACAGCGAGTGGATGGGCAAGGTGCACCGCTTCATGGGCCTCAGCGTCGGCCTGATTGTACATGGCCTCACGCCTGACGAGCGCCGCGCGGCCTACGCGGCCGACATCACCTACGGCACAAATAACGAGCTGGGCTTCGACTACCTGCGCGACAACATGGCGATATACAAGGACCAGATGGTGCAGCGCGGCCACGCCTTCGCCATTGTGGACGAGGTGGACTCCATACTCATAGACGAGGCGCGCACTCCGCTTATCATCTCTGGGCGCGGCGACGAGAGCACCGACCTCTACCGCAAGGCGGACGACTTTGTCCGCACGCTCAGGAAGCTTGTCGTCGCCTCCACGGACGATAAGGCCGAGGAGGACGAGAGCCTTGACGCCGATTACATCGTTGACGAGAAGGCCAAGACGGCTACCCTTACCTCACGCGGCACGGCCAAGGCGGAGCGCTATTTCAACCTCGAAAACCTCGCGGATATAGAGAACTCCACGCTTTCTCACCACATCAATCAGGCCCTCAAGGCCCACGGCGTCATGAAGCGCGACATAGACTACGTCGTAAAGGACGGCGAGGTCATAATCGTGGACGAGTTTACCGGCCGCCTGATGCTGGGCCGCCGTTACTCCGAGGGCCTGCACCAGGCCATAGAGGCCAAGGAGCACGTCGATGTGCAGCGCGAGAACCGCACGCTGGCGACGATAACCTTCCAGAACTTCTTCCGCCTCTACGGCAAGCTCTCCGGCATGACCGGCACCGCCCTCACCGAGGCCGAGGAGTTCCAGACCATCTACGAGCTCGACATCGTCGAGATTCCCACCAACAAGCCCGTCATACGCAAGGACTGGCCCGACGTCGTATATAAGAACGAGGCGGGAAAGGACCGCGCGATAATAAAACAGATTGTAGATTGCCACGCCAAGGGGCAGCCGGTCCTTGTGGGCACGATAAGCATAGAAAAGAGCGAATATATCTCCAAACTGCTGAAAAAGGAGGGCGTCCCGCATAACGTCCTCAACGCCAAGCAGCACGAGCGCGAGGCCGAGATAGTCGCCCAGGCGGGCAAGCTCGGCGCCGTTACCATAGCCACCAATATGGCCGGCCGAGGCACTGATATCATGCTGGGCGGCAACGCCGAGTATCTTGCCCGCAACGACCTCAAGAAGGCCGGCTACGACGACGAGGTCATAGCTGAGGCCACCGGATACGCAGACACGGAAAACGAGGACGTGCTTGCCGCCCGCGCCATGTTTGCCGAACGCATGGCCGAGCACAGGAAGGTGACTGACGCCGAGGCGGAGAAGGTAAAGGCCGTCGGCGGGCTCTTCATCCTCGGCACGGAGCGGCATGAGTCGCGGCGTATAGACAACCAGCTGCGCGGCCGCGCAGGCCGTCAGGGCGACCCGGGTGAGAGCCGCTTCTATCTCGCCATGACGGACGATATAATGCGCCTTTTCGGCTCGGAGCGCATTATGAGCATGATGGATACGCTCAAGATAGACGAGGACACGCCGCTTGACCAGAAACTGCTCACAAACGCCATTGAGCAGGCGCAGAAGACCGTTGAGAGCCGCAATTTCCAGACACGTAAGAACGTACTCGAGTACGACGACGTCATGAACGTACAGCGCAACGTAATTTATGCCGAGCGCCGCAAGGTGCTCGACGGCGAGGACCTCCAGTCCAGCATACGCAGGATGATAGAGGAGTTCGTCTCCAGCACGATCGCAGACGGCTTTGCCCAGGAGCAGCCGTCAGACCTGCGCGCGCTGAACGACATTCTCGCGCCCTTCGAGAGGCTGTTCCTTGTGCCCGGCGAACTGCGTCTGAGGAGCGAGGATTTGCCCTCGCTCACCGCCGGACAGCTCACCGGGAAGGTGCTGGAGCGCGCTTTCGACGTATATGGCAGGAAAGAGGCTTCGCTCGGGGACATGCCCAACGGGACGCCGCTCATGCGCGAGGTCGAGCGCGTGATTATGCTGCGCGTGGTTGACGAGTACTGGATGGACCACCTTGACGCAATGACAGAGCTGCGCCGCGGCATCGGCCTGCGCGGCTACGGCAACACCAAGCCCATAGACGCGTACAAGAACGAGGGCTTCGAGATGTTCGAGGCAATGATACGCGGCATCCGCGAGGAGACCGTACGCCGCCTTTACATCGTCCGCGTGGCGAAGCAGCAGCCCATACAGCGCAAAAGCGTAGCTACCCAGCAGGCCGCGAACGTCGGCGGCGAGCCCCAGAAGAAAAAGCCCGTCAAAAAAGTCAAAAAGCCCGGCCGCAACGACCCCTGCCCCTGCGGCAAGCTGCGCCCGAACGGCCTGCCGATGAAGTATAAGGACTGCTGCGGCCGCAACGAATAGGCAGACTTGGCTTTTTCGCCCCTGGCTTCGCGAGGCTCGGTCGCTGTATCTTGATACAGCTTCCCTCGCCGCGCTTTGCCAGGAACGAAAAATCCTGCGTCTGCGGGTTGGAGGAAGCTTTTTCGCCCCTGGCTTCGCGAGGCTCGGTCGCTGTATCTTGATACAGCTTCCCTCGCCGCGCTTTGCCGGGAGCGAAAAATCCTGTGTCTGCGGGCGGCGCGCGGTTTTGCCGCCTGCGGGAAATGAGTCGATATTATGAGGTCATTTGATTTTCAAGAGAACAGGAGCGGAGAGCTGGTTTACATGACAGCCTCCACAATTTCGGCCGGGCACGCCTTTACGACGCGCTATGGCGGGGTCTCCGAGGGGGACTTCGCAAGCTTGAACCTCGGTTTCGGCAGGGGGGACCCGGATGAGAACGTCTCCGAAAACTACCGAATCCTGGGCCGCGCGCTGGGCATAGATGTGGAGCACGCGGCATACACCAGGCAGGTACACGGCGCGGAGGTCCGCGTGGTTACTGCGGCGGACGCCTGCGCGCCTGAAACTCCGTCGTCCGTAGACTGCGACGCTCTGGTCACGGCGGAGCGCGGCCTGCCGCTGTTCTGCTTCACGGCCGACTGCCTGCCCGTGCTGCTTTATGACGGCATAAACGGCGTGGCCGCGGCGGTGCACTGCGGCTGGCGCAGCTCCGTGCAGGATATACTGGGCAGGACGGTTGACGCCATGTGCCGTCTCGGAAGCGGCCCGGACAGCATATGCGCGGCTCTTGGGCCGAGCATAGGCGCCGGCGCGTTTGAAACGGACGGAGACGTCCCCGACGCGCTGCGCTCCTGGCTGGGACGTGCCGCGGAGGAGTACATCTACACCGGCGTCGTGGAGGGCAAATACAATGTGGATTTGCGCGGCGCCGCCATGTGCCGGCTTATGCAGCTTGGCGTGGAGCGCGGAAACATAGCCGTAAGCAGGGAGTGCACGGTTACGAGTCACGATAAATACTGGTCCCACCGCTATACCGCGAAGAACGGGCTCAAACGCGGCAGCCAGTGCGCATTTATAGTTTTAGGGTGATAATCCATTGAGAAAGAAGCTTAGAATACCCGCGCTGGCCCTGGCGCTCATCATGCTGCTTACGGCCTGCGGAACAACGGACCCGGAACCGGAGGAGAGCGAAGCCGCCGGTTGGGCGCCCGGCCAGGAGCTGGGCGTCGGCGACGCTGCGGACGATGTCTTTTCGCTCAACTACAATGCCTCCTCCAGCCTGAACCCGTATGCCACGGACGACATGAACAATATTCTTGTAAGCCAGCTCGTCTGTGATAACGTCTTTGAGCTTGACGACGAATACAACCTAACAAGCCGCCTTATCGAAACTTGGGAGGTGAACGCCGACGGAAACTACTGGACTTTCACGGTCAAGAGCGGCATACCCATGCACGACGGAAGCACTCTGACCGCCTATGACGTCGCCTATTCCATCTCGCTGGCCAGGCGGACAAGCCGCTACAGCGGTCGGTTTCTCTGCATGTACGGCGCGAGCGCCAGCAGCGACACAACCTTCCATATTTCCACGACGAAAGCCAACACACTGCTGCCCTACCTGCTGACCGTGCCCGTTATAAAGGACGGCTCGGCAAATCAGAGCCGGCCGGTGTCCACCGGGCCGTATATGTATGTGGAGGGCGCGGATTATGTCCAGGCCTTTGAGCAGTACGGCGCTCTGCTGCCTCTTGACCGCGTCTACTTAAAGGAATACACTGATACGGAGGACATAATAACCGCCTTTGAGGACAGCTACATAGACCTCGTGCTCAACGATACCTCCAGCAATTCCAACCTCGGCTATGGCGGCAATATCGAGACGCGCAGCTACGTTACGACAAACATGCACTATATTGGCTTCAATATGGAGAGCGACGCCGTTTCAAATCCGAATATACGCTACGCCATTTCCCTCGCCGTGGACAGAAACTATGCGGCGAATACTCTCATGCAGAACGGCGCGGTCGCCAGCGCGCTGCCCGTTTCTCCGAACAGCCCGCTTTACGACGGCGGCATCGCATCCCAGCTGGACTACAATCTGTCCATGTGCCGGCAGGTGCTTGCGAGCGCCGGCATGAGCGACATGGACAGCGACGGCATGCTGGAATACGTCAGCTATTCGGTAATGCACGACGCGGAGCTGGATATAATCGTCTGCTCACAGAGCGCGGGCAAAGGCGACGTGTGCAACAAGCTGGCCGACGACCTCAAGCAGATAGGCGTGCAGCTCAATGTGCGCGAGCTGAGCTGGGCGGACTATCTCTCCGCCCTGCGCGGGGACGACCTGGACGGAGACGACGAGCCGGACGTGCACTTCGATATGTATTACGCCGAGGTAAAGCTTGGCGCGGACTTCGACCTGAGCGCGCTGCTGGGCGTTGACGGCAGCCTTAACTACGGCGGGATAACCGATGAAAGCTACCTCACGTATATAAACGCCTACCTGGCCGCCGGAAACCTGGACCGCAGCGCGGCATGCTCGGAAATGCTGATGTATATAGCCTCCAATACGCCGATTGTAACCGTGTGTTTTGAGCGGCACGACGTCATAACGCACAGGAACGTCATAACCGGAATCAAAGTCACCGGCAGCAACGTTTTCTACAATATACCGGAGTGGGAAATTCATATTTCAGACGAGGAGGAGCAGACATGACAGACAGAGAGCTCATGGATATCGCAGAAAAGGCCGCGAAAAACTCATACTCGCCGTATTCACGTTTTCCGGTGGGGGCGGCGCTTGAGTGCTCGGACGGCACGGTTTTTACCGGCTGCAACGTGGAAAACGCTGCCCTGGGCAGCACCATATGCGCAGAGCGGACCGCGGCGGTCAAAGCCGTAAGCGAGGGACATACGGACTTCTCGCGCATAGCAATCTGGGGGGAGAGCCGGGATTACTGCATGCCCTGCGGGGCCTGCCGGCAATTTCTCTCCGAGTTTTCAACCGAGATGGAGGTCCTCTGCGCCAAAGCCGGAGGGCGGTATGTGAGCTACAGGCTGAGGGAGCTTATGCCGCATACGTTCAACTACTGAGAAGGAAGTGGATAAAGTATGAGAAAGAAGCTGCTTATGCGCGCGGCCGCGCTTGCGCTGGCCGTCTGCCTCTTGTGCGCGAGCCTGCCGGCCGCCTACGCGGACCAGACCTACGGGCCCTATGAGGTGAATTTCACCGACGTGCCGGCGGACGCCTGGTACGCCGATTACGTAAAGCTCTGCGCCAGCTGGGGCATAATCAACGGCAAATCCTCCACCAGCTACTGCCCGGACGACCCGCTGCTGCGCGGGGAGTTCATAAAGCTGCTGTGCATGATAGGCGAGCTGGCTCCGCGCAGCATGGACACCAGCACTCACTGGGCCTGGCCCTACTGGCAGGTCGTGAACGACAACGGCGTCCTCTGGGGCCTTGATATCGACGGCAGCGCGGCCTCGCTCAACAAGCCGGTCACGCGCTATGAGATGAGCGTCATGATAAGCAACCTCACCTCCAACGTGTACAAGGAAAACCCCGTAAGTCTGGATTCGCCCGAGCTGCGCATATCCGATTACGAATCCATCGCCGGCAAGTATGTCGAAGGCGTGCTCCAGTCCTACGGCAAGGGCATTCTCAACGGCTACGACGACGGCTATTTCCACGGCGACAGCACCCTTACAAGGGCGCAGGCGGCCGCCGTTGTGGTGCGCGCAGGCTGGCCGGCGGAGCGGCTTGAGGTCGCGGATGTGGATGAGATAGTGCTTCCGGAGACGCCTGACGAGCCCGCGGACCCTGATCAGCCAGAGACGATTGAGCCCGCCGACTCCTTCGCCTGGGAGAGCCGCAATTACATCGACGCCTGGGGCAACGTCTCCGCCGAGGGCCGGCAGATACTCTTCGGCGACGCCGGCAAGAGCTACTTTAACGGCAGCGAGGCCAACCTCTCCGACTATATCGTGACCATCCAGGTCCGCACCTGGGACATAAACAGCTCCGGAGCGAAGTACACGCGCACCTGGAACCTGCAGGTCAACAAGGCCGTGGCCGAGGAAGTCAAGGCCATATTCGAGGAGATATACAACGACCCCGAGCAGTTCCCGATACACGCACTCGGCGGTGCCAGATATACCGACACCCTGCGCCACTCCTGGGGCTGCGCCATAGACATCAACCCCGTCGAGAACTACAACTGCTATACCACCACAGACCCCTATACCCCCATCGTCGGCAGCACCTGCTTCAAGTACTCCGACAGCCCCTACTGCATCACGCCCGGCTCGAGCGTCGTGCGCGCCTTCGCCAAGTACGGCTGGGGCTGGGGAGGCGGCGACGCCGACAACAACTATTCCGGCTGGACCACCACCGCAGACTACATGCACTTCTCCATCCTGGAATCCGGAGGCTGATAAGCCGGAAAATAAGAGCAGGAAAAAGGCGTCCCGAGAGGGACGCCTTTTTCCTGCTCTGCCCTACAGGCCCATGCCCTGTATCCAGCTTCGAAGCTCCGCTTCATTTATGCGGCCGTTCATCATCCGGCCCGGAAGAATTTCGGCATTCGGGGCATATTTCGCGAGGTCGTGCTCCACGCTGCCAAGCCCGCTGCCTCCGCTCGTCGCAAAGGGCACTATCTTCTTGCCGGCGGTGTCCACGCTCTCCAGAAAGGTGCGGATAACCGCGGGACAGGTATACCACCAAATCGGGAAGCCCAGCAGCAGAACGTCATAGGAGCTCATATCCGGAAAATCGGCTACCAGCTCCGGACGCGACGACTGGTCGTTCATCTCGAGAGTCGAGCGGCTGCCCTTGTCCATCCAGTTGAGGTCCGCGTGCGAATATGGCAGAGCGGGCTTTATCTCATACAGGTCCGCACCGGCCGCGGCGGCTATAGCCTTCGCCGCGCGGCGGGTGTTTCCGCCCGTAGAGAAGTATGCTGTCAACAACTTGCTCAATTTAATACCTCCGTTTATATTTTCTTTATATAAATTATACCACACGGCAGGCTCGCTGTAAAGGTTTTACCGTCTCCGGAAGCGCGCTGCGTGTAATCGCTGCGGAAAACGGATTTTGTTCGCAACTTAACAGAATTGTAACACCATAGCGCTTTTGCGCTTAACAATTGCTTTGTATTATAATACCTGCAAGCAAACTTCTTCATTTTCATTACTCCCCCTTCTTAAATCCGGGGGTGGCTGCACACCCCTGGACAAGCGGTCTTCCCGCTTACCTCTCCGCTTTACGGCGGAGAGTATTTTTTCGCTGTTTTTTCGGCGGCAGGCTCGGATTTGAGCGCGTTATACCCGGAATAGTCGCAATTGCGCTGCAAATAGGGCTTGCAATGCCGCACTGAATGTGGTAGAATAACTCTTGTTAGTGTAGGTTTTATGGTTGAGTGGGTCGACGCCCACTCTTTTTGTTGGAGAAAAATCATTTGTCAGAATATGGTTTTCGGAGGGAATATGAGTAAAGTTACCGAACGAGTGTTGGAGCTTGCCGCGCCCGTGGTGTCCGGCCTGGGCTGCGAGGTATGGGATGTGGAGTACGTGCGGGAGGCCGGCTCCTGGTATCTCAGGCTGTATATAGATAAGCCCGGCGGCGTCTCCATAGACGACTGCGAAAGCGTTTCGAGAGCCATGGACCCGGTGCTGGACGAGGCCGACCCGATTCCTGCCAGCTACATCTTCGAGGTTTCCAGCGCCGGAGCGGAACGGGTGCTCAAGCGCCCCGGCGACTTTGAGCGTTTTGCCGGCGAAGAGGTAGAGGTCAGGCACTATCAGCCGGTTGGCGGCGTTAAAAGCCATGTCGGCAGGCTTGTATCGCGTTCCGGGGATGGAACGGTAACCATAGCAGTAAACGGTGAAAACATGAGCTTTCCCGATTCTCAGGTGGCACAGGTCCGCCTGCATATGACGATTTGACGAAAGGGAGAAAGAAATGAACGCAGAATTCTTTGCCGCGGTGGAGGACATAGAAAAGGAAAAGGGCATCCCCCGCGATTACATGTATGAAAAGATTCAGCAGGCCATGCTGGCCGCATTCCGCAAGGACAATCCGGACTATGGCGAGAACGTGGAAGTGATATGCGACGAGAACAAGAAGCGCATAGAGCTTGTTGTACACAAGACCGTGGTGGACGAGGTTGAGGACCCCACAATGGAGATAGACGTCGAGAGCGCGAAGAAGTATTCCAAGAAGGCTGCGCCCGGAGATGAGCTGACCATTCCCGTGGAGACGAAGCAGTTCGGACGCATCGCGGCGCAGGCGGCGAAGCAGGTCATTATACAGGGCATACGCGAGGCTGAACGCGGCATTATTTACGACGAGTTCAACAACAAGCAGCACGAGGTGCTCACCGGCGTGGTGAGCCGCATAGACCCGCGCACCGGCGCAATAAGCATGCGCATAGGCAACGGCTCCGAGCAGACGGAGGCACTTCTTGCCCGTTCCGAGCAGATACCCGGAGAGGTGCTGACCGAAGGCATGCGCGCCAAGGTGTATGTTGTTGAGGTCCGCCGCTCCACCCGCGGAGTGCAGGTGCTCATATCCCGCTCGCATCCTCTGCTTGTCAAGCGGCTCTTTGAGCTCGAGGTGCCCGAGATATTTGACGGTACGGTTGAAATCAAGGGCATTGCCCGCGAGGCCGGCTCGCGCACCAAGATATCCGTGTACAGCACCGAGCCGGATATAGATCCCATCGGCGCCTGCGTCGGGCCGCGCGGCGCCCGTGTGGCCGAGGTTATAAAGGAGCTTGGCGGCGAGAAGCTCGACATCGTGGAGTACAGCGATACTCCGGAGACCTACATCTCCAATGCCCTCGCGCCGGCCCAGGTGCTCAGCGTGACGATGCTCGACGACAAGACCTGCCGCGTCATAGTACCTGACAACCAGCTCTCGCTCGCAATAGGGCGAGAGGGCCAGAACGCCCGTCTGGCCGCTAAACTGACGGGCTGCAAGATAGACATCAAGTCCGACGCAAGCATGGAGCAGTAAGCTCCGCGTAAAGGAGGCCGCTATGCCCAAAAGGATACCGATGCGCCAGTGCCTGGGCTGCAGGGAGATGAAGCCGAAGCCCGAGCTGCTGCGCGTGGTGCGCTCGCCCGAGGGCGAGATATCGCTTGACCCGAGGGGCAAAAAGCCCGGCCGGGGCGCGTACGTATGTCCGAATGAGGACTGCCTGCGCCGCGCGGTCAGGTCCCGGGCGCTTTCAAGGGCGCTCGAGACGCAAATACCCGACGAGGTTATGGAAAGCCTCGCCGCGGCATTGGAGGCGGACGACGACGGACAGGGCACTTAATTATCTCGGGCTTATGCGCCGCGCGGGCTGCCTGGAGATAGGCGAGACCGCCACGGGCGCCGCAGTCAAGGGCGGGCGGGCGCGGATTGTATGCGTAGCCTCCGACGCGTCGGAAAACGCCGTAAAAAGGGCCAGAGGCTTCCTGGAAGGGCGAAGGGCCATATATGTGGAGCTGCCGTATACGAAGGAGCAGCTCAGCGCGGCTCTGGGAAAGAGCGGCTGCTCAATGGCCGCGTGTACGGACTTCGGCCTCTCCGGCGCGTTTATGAAAGCGCTTGCGGAAATGTGGCCGGAGAAATACGCCGCACAGAGCGAGGAGATGTCCCGCAGGAGCGCGAAGGCGGCTTACCGCAAGGCCAAAGGGCCGAAAAGGAAATCGGGGAGGGAACTAAATGAGTAGTTTTGAGAAGTACAGAGTTCACGAGGTAGCCAAAGATTTTGGCATGCCCTCCAAAACAATAACGGAAATACTGACCAAGTACGCCACGACCCCCAAGAACCACATGCAGGTCCTTGAGGATTCGGAGCTTTCGATAATTTTTGATTACCTGACGCAGCAGAACCAGTGCGCCACAATGGAGGACCTGGTGCGCGTGGCCGAGCAGCCGAAGAAGCCGGAGCCCAAGGCTGAGACCGCCAAGCCCCAGCAGGGCGAAAAGCCCGCCGCCGGCAAGGCGCAGCAGCCCGCCCAGGCGGCGCAGCCGCAGCAGCCGGCCGCGCCGAAGAAGGAGAAGCAGCACGTCCCGCGCCAGGCCCCCGAGAAGCGCGTCGTCGATACCCGCGGCGCCGGCAACGTAGACCTCGGCAAGTACGACGAGCGCTTTGACCGCATGGCCGGCGCCCACGGCGCGGACAGCAGCCGCGGCGGCTCCGGCGGCAAGCAGAAGATTGGCAACCGCCAGAAGCAGCGCCAGCAGCAGGCCGCCGCCAGCGCCAAGCGCCGCGCCGAAGAGCGCGACCGCATGCAGAAGCTGCAGTTCGAGATAGCCAAAAAGGCCCCCGTAAAGGTGCAGATTCCCGACGCGATCGGCGTCGGCGAGCTCGCCAGCCGCATGAAGAAAACGGGCGCGGAGGTCGTCAAGGCGCTCATCAAGAACGGCGTCATGGCTTCGCTTAGCGACATCATCGACTACGACACCGCGGCCCTGGTGGCCATGGAGCTCGGCTGCAAGGTCGAGCGCGAGGTCGTCGTCTCCGTCGAGGAAAAGCTCATAGACGACCGCGAGGACAGGCCGGAGGAGCTCGAGCCGCGCGCCCCCGTCGTCGTGGTCATGGGCCACGTCGACCACGGTAAGACCAGCCTGCTTGACTACATCCGCAAGGCCAATGTCGCCGCGGGCGAGGCCGGCGGGATTACCCAGCACATCGGCGCGTACACCGTCAACGTCAAGGGCAGTCCAGTCACCTTCCTCGACACCCCGGGCCACGAGGCCTTCACGAGCATGCGCGCCCGCGGCGCGTCCGTTACGGACATCGCCATACTCGTCGTCGCCGCGAACGACGGCATCATGCCGCAGACCATAGAGTCCATTAACCACGCCAAGGCCGCGAAGATACCCATCGTCATCGCGATAAACAAGATGGATATGTCCGGCGCGAACCCCGAGCGCGTCAAGCAGCAGCTCTCGGAGTACTACCTCGTCAGCGAGGAGTGGGGCGGCGACACGATAGTCTGCCCCATAT
>CALXGL010000200.1 GCA_944387825.1 uncultured Oscillospiraceae bacterium
GGTGGCTGATGGTCACGCCGCCGGTCTTCTTGGAGTCGTACTGGAAGTAGGCCTGGACGTACTTGTCGGTGTGGTCGCCGATGATCTTGATGGAGTTCTTGTTGGCGCCGACGGTGCCGTCGCCGCCGAGGCCCCAGAACATGCAGGACACGGTACCCTTCGGGGAGGTGTCGGGCGCGGAGGTCTCGCGCAGGGAGAGCTTCGTCACGTCGTCCACGATGCCGCTGGTGAACTGCTTCTTCGGGTTGGCCTTGGCCAGCTCCTTGTAGACGGCGAAAACGCTCGCGGGGGGCGTGTCCTTGCTGGCGAGGCCGTAGCGGCCGCCGATGACCTTGATGTCGGTGCGGCCGGCGTTGGCCAGGCTGGTGACGACGTCCATGTAAAGGGGCTCGCCCTGAGCGCCGGGCTCCTTGGTGCGGTCGAGGACCGCGATGGACTTACATGTCTCGGGGATGCAGGCAAGCATCTTGTCGGCGCGCCACGGACGGTACAGGCGGACCTTGATAAGGCCGACCTTCTGGCCGTGGGCGTTGAGGTAATCGATGACTTCCTCGGTGACGTCGCAGATGGAGCCCATGGCGACTATCACGCGGTCGGCGTCGGGGGCGCCGTAGTAGTTGAACAGGCCGTAGTCGGTGCCGAGCTTGCGGTTTATCTTCTTCATGTAATCCTCGACTATGCCGGGGACGGCCTCGTAGTACTTGTTGGAGGCCTCACGGTTCTGGAAGAAGATATCTCCGTTCTCGTGGCTGCCGCGCATCTGCGGGTGGTTGGGGTTCAGCGCGCGGGCGCGGAACTCATCGACAGCCTTCCAGTCAACCATGCTGGCGAGGTCCTTATAGTCCCATACCGCTATCTTCTGAATCTCATGGCTGGTGCGGATGCCGTCGAAGAAGTTCAGGAAGGGGACGCGGCCCTTGATGGCGGCCAGGTGAGCGACGGCGGAGAGGTCCATGACCTCCTGCACATTGCCCTCGGCGAGCATCGCGAAGCCGGTCTGGCGGCAGGCCATGACGTCCTGGTGATCGCCGAAGATGCTCAGCGTGTGGCTGGCGAGGGTACGGGCCGTTACGTGGAACACGCCCGGCAGCAGCTCGCCGGCAATCTTGTACATGTTCGGAATCATGAGCAGCAGGCCCTGAGAAGCGGTGTAGGTCGTGGTCAGGGCGCCCGCGTTCAGGGAGCCGTGAACCGCGCCGGCAGCGCCGGACTCAGCCTGCATCTCCTGCACCTTGACGGTGGTCCCGAAGATGTTCTTCTGTCCCGCGGCGGCCCACTGATCGACAAAGTCGGCCATGGGGCTGGACGGGGTGATGGGGTAGATTGCTGCAACCTCGGTGAACGCGTAGCTTACGTGCGCGGCCGCCTGGTTGCCGTCCATGGATTTGAGTTTTCTCGCCATACTTTCATCTCCAGATAAGATTAAAATAGGTGTGAATTGTGCGCTTCTAAAGCGTCATAATTTTATCACTTACTTGTAATTCTGTAAACACTTAAATGAACATAAATCACACAAAATTTGTGGAAATGCGCATGATTTTTTTGCACTAACGGCTCACACTTCCGTCCCGGGGCGCGAATTTTGCTTTTTTTCTCGTTTTAAGATACATGCGTGAGCCGCGTTAAAAAGTTTGACTTGTGTTCTGCGAAACAATGTATTATAATAATATACTGCTGCTATGAAAAAGCGGCAGACGAAGCGAAAGGAGTGGCACCATGGTGAAGATTGAAAACTCCAGGGGTGACATTACCATCAACGGCGAGGTCTTTGCGAATTTGGCCGGCGACGCCGCCACGAGCTGCTTTGGCGTAAAGGCCATGGCCGCCCAGGGCCGCGACGGCGGAGTGTTCCAGCTCAGGCGCGCGTCCATGAGCAAGGGCGTAAAGGCCGAGCTGGGCGAGGACGGAAGCGTCTCGCTCGAACTCCATATTGCAGTTGACCACGGAGTCAACCTGAACACGCTCTGCAACAGCATCATGAATGAAGTCAGCTATAAAGTCTCCAGGGCCACCGGCGTGCCGGTGAAGCGCGTCGACGTCTATGTCGACACAATGCTTATTGATTAAGCAGCCTGCCGGCGGAGCCGCCGGCGGTATTGAGTAAAGAAAAATTAGCACGGTGGAGGTAAAGCCTCTTGAAAGAACGTATTGATGCGGCGCTGTTCCGCGACATAATTCTCTGCTCAAGCTATGCGCTGGAGCAGAACAGGCAGCTAATAAACGAGCTGAACGTCTTCCCTGTGCCGGACGGCGACACCGGCACCAACATGTCCCTCACGATGGGGGCCGCGGCTACTGAGCTGAGCAAGCGCGACTTCCCCACCCTCAGCGCCGCGGCCGACTGCGCCGCCAGCGCAATGCTGCGAGGCGCCCGCGGCAATTCCGGAGTTATACTTTCCCTTCTCTTCCGCGGGCTTGCCAAAAAGCTCAAGGGCTGCGAGAGCGCGGACGCAAGGCTTTACTCCGAAGCCATGACCGCAGGAGTTGACGCGGCCTACAAGGCCGTCATGAAGCCGGCCGAGGGCACCATACTCACGGTTTCCCGCGTGGCAACCAGCTCCGCCGTTGAGTTCGCCGAGCACGGCGGCGACCTGGAGCTCATGTTCTCCTGCGCCATAGAGAGCGCGCAGGAGGCCCTGGCCGACACGGTCAACCTCAACCCCGTCCTCAAGCGCGCGGGCGTCGTTGACGCCGGCGGCAAGGGATACGTCTTTATACTTGAGGCGGCCTTGGCGGTCCTGCGCGGCGAGGCCTATGTCCCCGAGCAGCAGCCGGAGAGCATCCCGGCCGCCGCCGTCAAAGAGCGCGCCGACTTTTCCGAGTTCGACGAGGGCGAGAGAAACTTCGCATACTGCACCGAGCTCATATGCGGGCGCGAAAACGACCGGGATCCGGAGCGCATGCGCCAGTGGCTTCAGACCATCGGCGACTGCGTGGTGCTGGTTGACGATGACGAGATAATAAAAGTCCACGTCCACACAAACACCCCCGGCGACGTGCTCAGCGTGGCGCTGACCTATGGTCCGCTGCTGAAGGTCAAGATTGAAAACATGCGCGAGCAGCACAGCGAGATGGCCGGAGGCGAAGCGCCGCACGCCGAGCCCGAAGAGCCGGAAATCGCCCCCGCCGAAAAGCCCTACGGAGCCGTCGCCGTCTGCGCCGGAGCCGGTATGGCCGAGCTCTTCCGCGAGCTTGGCGCCGACAGGATAGTGACCGGCGGCCAGACCATGAACCCCTCCACCGAAGACATTCTCAAAGAAGTAAACCGCACCCCGGCCGAAACCGTTTTTGTGTTCCCAAACAACAAAAATATACAGATGGCGGCGGAGCAGTGCGCTCCGCTGACCGAGAAGGCCGTCGTGGTTATACCCACCAAGACCGTGCCCCAGGGCATCAGCGCAATGCTTATGATGGACGAGTCCGCCTCCTCGGAGGAGCTGCGCGAAAACATGCTTGAAGCCGCCTCCGGCGTCCACACGGCACTGGTCACCTATGCCGCCAGGGACAGTGAGTACGACGGATTTGAAATACACGCCGGCGAATATCTCGCTCTCCTGGACGGGGCGCTGCTCGGGAATTACACCGAACTTACCGGCCTGTTTTCCGCTCTGTGCGACTGCGCAGAGAAATATTCGCCCGCCGTCATAAGCGTCTACTACGGCGAGGACGTCACCAAAGCCGACGCGGAGGTGCTCGGTTCCGCTCTTGCAGAGCGCTTCCCGGACGCCGAGCTGAGCGTCGTAAACGGCGGTCAGCCCGTATATTACTACATGGTTTCCATCGAATAAGTTAAAACCTCCCCGGATACGATTCCGGGGAGGTTTTGCTATGCAAAAGCACGGCGGCGTCGCTTTCGCCTCAAATGCTGCAGTTCAAGCCATCATGGCCTTCAAGGTCATATCGGCCAGCTCCGGCACGGTCATGCCGAGCATCTCCGCGCCCCTGCTTATAATGTCCCGCGAACAGCCGGCGGCGAACTTTTTATCCTTGAATTTCTTCATAACGCTTTTGGCCTCCATGCCCTCGTAACCCGTGGGGCGCATTTTGGCCGCCGCCCATATGAGGCCGGTGAACTCGTCGCAGGCGAAAAGCACCTTTTCCATATCCCTTGTCGGCTCTACATCCGAGCAGATGCCATAACCATGGCTGACCACGGCATGAATAACGCCCTCGTCTATATCCAGCTCATGCAGCAGCTCGTTTGCCTTAACGCAGTGCTGCTCCGGCCAGAGCTCAAAATCTATGTCGTGCAGTATTCCGACTGCCGTCCAGTAGGCCTCGTTGCCCGGGTCGCGGGTTTTCGCAATTTCCCCGAGCACCTTTCCGACAGTCTCGGCATGCTGAATGTGGAAAGGCTCCTTGTTGTAGCGCTTAGTAAGTTCCAGCGCCTGTTCCGGCGTGGGTATGTAGCTCATGGTCTTACCTCCATTTTCGCAGATAAACGTATGATACTACGCCGGAACAAAAAATGCAAGTTTGGAGAGCGGTATGCGCCGCTCTCCAAGCCTTGTTTCACTGCTGCGCAGACATGCTCGGCGGCGTCTCCGCCCTGGCCGTGTGCTGAGGCGCCTGCGTGCCGTGTATGGCCGTAGGCGCCGGCCTCTGCGTATCCGGCGCATCGCTCACTTTGCCGTCTTCCGCTTTTCCGCATCCGCTCAGCGCCGCTGCAAGCGCCGCCGCGGCAAACAGGCAGGCCGCAATTCTCTTCTTCATAGTACACCTCCAGGTATTTTCTCCGGTATAGCCTGCCCATAAGAGGACAAAAAATTCGTTCTTTCCGCTTGCAATTTTTTAAATTTCGTATATTATTAAACTATCCTAACGAAAAGGAGACTTACAGTCATGGAACTCAGGAACAGCCAGACCTGGAAGAATCTCGAGACCGCCTTTGCCGGCGAGAGCCACGCCCGCGTAAAGTATGAGTATTACTCTTCCCAGGCCAAGAAAGAGGGATACGACCAGATAGCCGCCATTTTCGCCGAGACCTCCGCCAACGAAAAAGAGCACGCCAAGCTCTGGTACAAGCAGCTTCACGGCGGCAAGGTCGGCCCCACCACCGAGAATCTCAAGCTCGCCGCCGAGGGCGAAAACTACGAGTGGACCGACATGTATGCCGGCTTTGCCAAAACCGCCCGCGAGGAGGGCTTCGAAGCCCTCGCCACGCAGTTTGAGGGCGTAGCTGCGATTGAAAAGCTCCACGAGGAGCGTTATCTCGCCCTGCTCAAGAACATCGAAGAGGCAAAGGTCTTCTCCCGTGTGGGCGAACAGGTCTGGGTCTGCCGCAACTGCGGGCACGTCCACGTCGGCCCCACCGCCCCCGCCGTCTGCCCCGTATGTGCTCACCCGCAGGCTTACTTTGAACTCAGGGCCGACAATTACTGATTTCAATACTCAAAATCCGTCCACTTATATTTTCGGCAGCGCTTTGCAGTTCTCTGCAAAGCGCTGCGTTTTTCTTGACTAAGGCTGTCGATGAAATTAAAATATAATATATTTATTATGGTTTCTATGGAGCTGCAATGGAGCGTAAGTCAAATTCAAGGGATATCATTCTAATACTTGCCGCCAGCTTTTTCTTCATGTCCTGTCCGATGATGATAAACCCGATTATCACCGGCTACGCTGGCACTGTCGGCGCGTCGGCGGATATGATGGGCATCCTCGGCGGGCTCATGAACCTGTGCTCGCTTGTCTGCCGGCCGTTTCTGGGAAACGCGGTTGACCGAATCAGCAAGTATAAGCTCTCTTTCATCGGCGCCGCGTGCATGTTCGCAGCCACAATAGGATATATCGTATCCGACGGCCCCGTGCTTATCGCCGTTTCGCGCATAATACACGGCATCGGCTTCGCCAGCTGCTCCATAAGTATGTCCACCTGGCTTTCCAATATACTTCCGCGCGACAGGGTCGGCTCCGGCATGGGCCTTTACGGTACGATGAACGCTCTCGGCATGGCAATAGCGCCCTCGGTCGGCGTAAGCATCTATCAGCGCTTTGGCTACCGCCCGGCTTTCGTGCTCGCGCTCTTCTGCTCGATAGCGATTGCTGTCATCATCCAGTTCGTGCGCTGCAAGGGTGAGCCCGAGCCTGCTGCCGCACCCGTCGGGGCGAGGCTGCGCGTTGTTGAGGTAAGGGTACTGCCAATTGCCGCCGTAATCATGCTCTTCACCATACCATATACCGCAACACAGTCTTTTCTCGTCAACTATGTCGAAGCGCGCGGGCTGGATGTCGCGGTGAGCATGTTCTTCCCCTGCTACGCCCTTGTTCTGCTGCTGATGCGCCTTGGCCTGCGTAACTTTTTCGACCGCCTGCCTTTCCGTGTGTTTCTCTTTGCCGGCGCGGCGAGCGCCGCGGCCAGCCTGCTGTGCATGTCGTTCATGGAGAACAGCCTCGTCATGCTCTGCGCCTCTGTTTTCATGGCCGGCGGCTACGGCATAATGTGTTCCGTCTGCCAGTCCACAGCCATTCTGCTCGCCGGCGACGGCAAGCGCGGCCTGGCCAACAGCACATATTATGTCGGCCTCGATTTGGGCATGACCCTCGGCCCCATGCTGGGCGGCGTCCTGTTCGGACACCTCGAGCTCTCGCTCTTCTACCCCGCCCTGCTGCTCACCGTCCCGCTCATTCTGGCGGTGTATTTCTTCACAATGCGCCAAAAAGTATAAAGCAACCGCCGCGCTGCTCAAGCAGCGCGGCGGTGTTTATTGCTTCCCTATTCCGCCTCGCCCTCGTACAGAGGGTCGAAGCCCGCGCCGTAGAATTCATGCGCGGCCGTAAGCGCCGAAACCATGTCGGAGTAAATCTCCTCGGTCATGAAGTCCCATGGGCTTCCGCTGTCCCAGGCGTCTATGGCGGCGTGCAGATCCACGACACGGTAGTGCCAGCCATAGTCGTTAATGCCGTAGTCATACAAATCGGCCATGTATATGGGCCTGTAGCTCACTCCTGTGACACTCGCCTCTCCGGTGTCGTTATTTAGAGTCAGCTCGAGGTTCAGTACTGCCGAAATGTCGGTATACTCGTCGTTCTGGCAGGAAATAAGGTTGCCCAGGCTGTAGCAGACGAAGCCGCTTCTTTCGCTGCCGTCTTCAAGCACCACGGTCCGCATCTCCATCGGCTGCGGCACGCGGCAGTGGCCGCCAATAATGGCGTCCGCTCCTCCGGCTATGAGACTGTCTGCAATCTCGTACTGCAGCTCGTTCGGCTGCGTCGAGAATTCCGTGCCCCAGCTCATGAACACGAACACCAGGTCCGCTCCCGCCTCACGCGCCGAGGCAATGTCGGCGTCCATAAGCTCATAATCAATCTCCGTGCCGCCGGAGAGATAATCCACGGCGCAAATACTGGCCGCGTACTCAAAGCCGGATACGGGGACATTGTTGGTGTCGCAGGTGTAGGCCAGAAAAGCCACGGAAATTCCGTTTATATCCGCCATTGTCCTGTTACCGGAGCCGTCCCGCTCCTCCTGCGTCCTGTACGTGCCGACGTGGGCGAGCCCGGCTGCGTCGAGCGTATCCAGAGTGTGGTCTATGCCGTCCTTGTAGGAGTCGGCCAGGTGGCTTGTGGCCGTGTTCACCAGGTCGAAGCCTACAGAGGAAATTGCGGCGGCGACGGCGTCCGGCGAGCGGAAAAGCGGATACGCCGTGTATTCCCCGCTGCCTGCCAGCGTTGTCACCAGCGAGCAGACCGAGTAATCCGCGCCGGAGATGAGGTCCGGAAGCACGCCGAATATGGGCGTGTAATCATATCCGTCCTCGCCGAGGGCCTCACTGTTCAGTCCGGAGTGCATTACAATATCGCCGCCTACGGCTATGACGGCCGTCGTGGTGTCGGCAGGTTCCGCGCTCTCAGAGGGCTCAGGCTCCTCGCTGGGAGGCGGAGTGTTCTCAACAGTTCCGGGCTGTATATGGGTGCCGCTGCCCTCTGGCTCGTCGCCGCCGGAAAATGAGGCGATTATCAAAGCGCCTGCCACCAGTACGACGAGCACTATGATGGCGATAAGCGCGATTTTCAGCTTGCTGTTCATTGCACATACCTCGCTTGGGTTCAGGATGTAACAATGTATTATAGCATACTTATATTGTAATTGCAAAGCCCCCTTGCAGCATGATACAATACGTTCATGGATATTTTGAAAAAGAACTGCATATACACTGCCGAAATCGCAGGTTTTACCTCCGATGCCCTGGGCGTGTGTCATATTGAAAACCGCGCGGTATTCGTGCGCGGCGCGCTGCCCGGCGAGGTCTGGCGAATCCGAATTGTCAAGGCCGGCGGGAAGGTCTGCTATGGCCGGGGCGAAGAGTGCCTCCGCCCTGCCCCAGGTCGCGCTGAGCCCGCCTGTCCCGTCTACGGCCGCTGCGGCGGCTGCGCATGCATGCACATGGACTATGCGCTGGAGCTGGATTTTAAGAGGCGGAAGGTCAACGACGCTCTGCGCCGCATCGGCGCGCTTGAGCTTGAGGTTGATGGCATAATCGGCTCGGAGCATATTGAGCGTTACCGCAACAAGGCCATTTTTGCCATTGGCGGCGCAGCCGGTTCCCCGCTCTGCGGCTTCTTCCGCTCCGGCAGTCACGAGGTGATACCGGCCGACGACTGCCTGCTGCAGAGCCCTGCGGCAAACCGCTGCGCCCGGGTAGTAACGGACTGGATGCGCGAAAACGCCGTCGAGCCATACGACTGCGCCTCCGGGACCGGCGCCGTGCGCCACGTATTCACGCGCACGGCGAGAAACGAAACCGCAGTTTGCTGCGTAGTGAGTGCGCGCGGCTTCGGCGCGCGGACGCAGTCGCTTGTCTCCGCACTGCGCGCCGCCTGCCCTGAGCTTGGCGGCATAGTGCTGTGCATAAACCGCAGCCGGGGCAACACCGTCCTCGCAGGGGACTTTTATACGCTCTGGGGCGAGCCGGCGCTGCGCGACACGCTCTGCGGCTTTGAGTTTGAGATAGCGCCGCAGGCCTTCTACCAGGTCAATCCCGAACAGGCCGAGCGGCTGTATGCACGCGCGGTGGAACTGGCGCTGCCCGAGCCGGGCGGCACGGTGCTGGAGATGTACTGCGGCGCGGGTACGATAAGCCTCTGTCTAGCCAAACGCGCCGGGCGCGTTATAGGCGCGGAGATAGTCCCTGAAGCCGTTGAAAATGCGCGTGAAAACGCGCGGCGCAACGGGGTCGGAAACGTTGAGTTCATCTGCGCCGACGCCGCAGAGGCAGCCGTGCGTTTTGCGGAGAGCGGCGAACGGCCCGAGGTCATAGTTGTAGACCCGCCGCGCAAGGGCATGGA
>CALXGL010000201.1 GCA_944387825.1 uncultured Oscillospiraceae bacterium
GTGCTTCAGCTCCACGATGAGCGGGACGCCGCCGGCGGCCTCCAGCGCCTCGGCCAGCGTCGGTATGGCGTACTCAGTGCCGCACAGGCGCAGCCCCCGCAGCTCGGCGAGGCTGGCGTCCTCCACCCTGCCCTGCTTACCGCAGACGCGGAGCGTGTCGTCGTCGTGGAACACCACAAGCTCGCCATCCGCGCTTATGTGTACGTCCAGCTCGCAGCCGTAGCCTATGCGCGCGGCGTGCTCGAAGGCGGGGATGGAATTCTCCGGCGTGCTCTTGTCTATACGGTGCAGGCCGCGGTGCGCAAAGTTGCGGCCTATGAAGGGCGCGCGCTGCTTCAGGTCCCGCTTGCCAGGCGCGGCGAGGAAGGCCGCCGCGCCCAGGCACCCGGCCAGGATACCCCCGGCGATAACGCCGGCCTTCGCGGCTTTATTTAAACCCATTGAGAGGCACCTCCTTCTGCTTATGCGCCTATTGTACAACGGCGCGGCGGCGCGCGTCAAATTAACTTTCTGTAAGCGCGGGCGGTTTACGCAGATTTTGGTTGAATTGGCCCGGAAAATAGTATAAACTCTATCTATAACCACGCTGGGGGGGACGTCATGAAGCTCAACTACAAAAAGACCGTTTTCGTAGGCTTCGCCTTCTTCCTGATAACCGCCTTCTGGCAGGCCTACGACACTATCATACCCAAGATACTCACCGACAAGTTCGGCATGAGCCAGAGCCTGTCCGGCGTCATAATGGCTGCGGACAACGTCCTCGCGCTCTTTATGCTGCCGCTTTTCGGCACGCTCTCGGACAAGTGCAGGAGCCGCCGCGGCCGCCGCACGCCCTTCATCATGGCCGGCACCGTCTGCGCCGCGGCGCTCTTCGTGGTGCTGAGCTTTGCCGACGACATGCAGCTCGCCGCGCTCAAGCCGGTCGCCGTAGATAACCCCACGGCGCAGGAGACGCTCTGGGACACGGGCCTCACCGCCAGCACCCCCGCCGGCGCAGAGTTCGACGTGCAGGAGGCGCACACGCGCGAGGAGTTCGCCGCCATAGAGATGGCCGAGGCCGACGGCCGCGCGAACCCGGACTACACGAACTACGTCGTGCCCGCCCGCCAGGCCTACGCCGCGGCCGCGACCGCGGACAACCACGGGCCGCTTATCTTCTTCGTCGCGGTGCTCCTGCTCGTGCTGATAAGCATGGCCACCTTCCGCTCGCCCGCCGTGGCGCTGATGCCGGACGTGACGATAAAGCCGCTGCGCAGCAAGGCCAACGCGGTGATAAACCTCATGGGCGCGGCCGGCGGCATTATCGTGCTCGGACTGGGCGCGGTGTTCGGGACCGGCAAGGCGGCCAACGCCCTTATGAGCTACACGCCCTTCTTCTCGGCGATAAGCGGCCTCATGATAGTCTCGCTGGTTATCTTCCTCTGGAAGGTCAAGGAGCCGCAGCTCGTGCGTGAGATGCACGAGGAGAGCCACAGGTACGGTATCGCAACCGAGGAGGACGTCGATCCCAACTCCGGCGACCGCAAGCTTTCTAAGGGCGAGTTCAGGAGCCTTATACTCATACTCATGAGCGTGGTCTTCTGGTTCTTCGGCTACAACGCCGTGACCAGCAAGTACGCGGTCTACGCCTCGAGCGTGCTCGACCTCGACTACAACCTCACGCTGATGATAGCGACCGGCGCGGCGATAGTCGCCTACATCCCCGTCGGCGCCGTGGCGAGCAGAATAGGCCGCCGCAAGACCATCCTCGCCGGCATCGTCATACTCGGCGGCAGCTTCCTCGCCGCGGGCTTCATCCGCGCCGGCAGCCCCGTGATGCTCATGAACGTCCTCTTCGCCACCGCCGGCATAGGCTGGGCGACTATGAACGTCAACAGCTATCCCATGGTCGTGGAGCTCAGCCGCGGCGGCGACGTGGGCAAGTACACGGGCTTCTACTACACCGCCAGCATGGCCGCGCAGACGCTCACGCCCATTATTTCCGGCTTCCTCATGGACACTCTGGGCATGACGACGCTTTTCCCCTACGGCTGCGTCTTCGTGTTCCTCGCCTTCTTCACCATGCTCTTCGTGAAGCACGGCGACAACAAACCCACTAAGTAAGGAGTAAACTATGGACAGACTCACCCGGCGCCTCCCCGACGGCGCCTACGACCCCGGCGAACACAGCGCCGAAGAGATAACCGCGGCCCTCGGCCAATACGAGGACTTCATCGAGAGCGTGGAGGCCGAGCTGGAGCTCATCCGCATAAACCTCGACGAGCTCAAAAAGGCCGCGAAGCAGCGCAGCGCCACCTACACCATGCTCACCGGCTCGCGCTATATGCTCGAGGAGATGCAAAAGCGCCTCGCCGAGCCGGCGGAAGAGGTCAACGCCCGTCTGGAGGCCATGCGCAGGCTTATAAGCTTCGACCCCAACGACGACGGCATTCGCGACGCCGACGCCTGACCCATTTCCCCCGGGACGATTGTCCCGGGGGATTTGAATATTCCACGGCCTCCGGCCGTTTCTCTGGACACACAAACTGTTGACTACTCGCGAGTTGGAATGTAAAATATAGAGTATGGATAAATTCAAGATACCGGCGGGGACCAGGCTGGCCCACGCCTATATAGCGGCGTCTATGAACGAAGATGTACGCAACGGCCTCGCCCGGACACTTGCGGCGGCCATGCTTTGCGAGGCGGACGGCGAAGCGCGGCCCTGCGGACGCTGCGCCGCATGCCGCAAGTCCCTGAAGGGACTGCATCCGGATATAACGGTAATAACCCCCGGACTCGACTCAAAGGGCAGGAAGAAACGCGAAATAACCGTGGATATCGTCCGGGCGCTCTCATCCGAAGCGCAGGTGGTTCCGAACGAAGCGCGCCGCAAGGCCTTCATCATAGAGGACGCGGACACAATGAACCGTCAGGCTCAGAACGCCTTTCTCAAGCTGCTTGAAGAGCCGCCCGAAACCGCTTCCTTTATCCTTTGCGCGGCAAATCCCGGCCTGCTGCTGGACACCGTGCGTTCCCGCTGCGAGCAGATACGTGAAAACGCCGACGCCGAGGAAAGCGAGGAGGCCTCGTCCGACGCGCTTGCGCTTCTGGGCGCAATCTCCGCCGGAGACCGCTGCGGGCTGCTGCTGTGGTGCTGCGAAAACGAGGGGATGGACTCTCGCCGCTGCGCCGCCATGCTTCGCGCCGCTCGGGAAAAGCTGGCGGACATCCTGCTTGGGCGCCTGAGCGTCTCCATGGACGTTCAGAGCTGCGCGCGCCTGGACGCCCTGCTTTCGCAATGCAGCGAATATCTCCGGCAGAACGTGGGCGTTAAAAATGTTCTGGCCCTTATAGCCGCAGACGGTATACAGAAATGAGGAATTCAATTGTACGAGGATACGAACGTAACTGAAGTCGTAAGCGTCAAATTCAAAGGACGCGGAAAGACGTATTATTTTGACGCGAACGGCGTCAAGGTCCGCCCGGGCGACGACGTCATAGTCGAAACCAGCAAGGGCCTGGAATACGCCCGGTGCGTGGCCGGAAACCACTATGTGTCGAACGAAAAGGTTGTCCCCCCCATCCGTCCCGTTGTGCGCGCCGCCACCGAGAGCGACCGCCGCGTGCAGGAAATAAACCGCAGCCGCGAGCGCGAGGCCATGGATATCTGCCGCCAAAAGATTGAAACGCACGGCCTGGACATGAAGCTCGTGGACGTGGAGTGCAGCTTTGAGGGCAATAAGATAACATTCTATTTCACAAGCGAAGGGCGCGTGGATTTCCGCGAGCTTGTAAAGGATCTGGCCGGCGTATTCCGCAGCCGCATCGAGCTCAGGCAGATAGGCGTGCGCGACGAGGCCAAAATGCTCGGCGGCATAGGCATATGCGGCCGCCCCCTCTGCTGCAGCCAGTTTTTGACGGAATTCCAGCCAGTGAGCACAAAGATGGCCAAAACGCAGTCCCTCTCCCTCAACCCGACGAAAATTTCCGGCACCTGCGGCAGGCTCATGTGCTGCCTGAGATATGAGGAGGAGGCCTACGAGTCTCTCGTCAAGGCGGTGCCCAAAAACGGCGCGTTTGTAGAGACTCCGGCCGGTTTTGGAACCGTTACGCAGGTGAACCTGCTGCGGGGCACCGTCAAGGTAAAGCTTGACGGCGACGGCGAAGCCGTTATCAAGACCTATTCCGGCGGCGAGGTCGCCGCCGTGCCGGGCGGCCGTCCGAAAAACGGCGAGGCGCCCGCGCACGTGCTCAAGCACGTCGAAGCCGAACCCGATGAACCCGCTGCGGAGGCAGAGCCCTCTCCGGACCCTGTCGCCGAAAAGCCGGCGCAGAGCGCGCCCGTGCGCCGCAAAAGCGGCCACCGCGGCGGACGCCGCGCGGAAAAGGCGGAGGGCTCCCGGCGCGAAGCCGCCCCAGACAGCCACAAACGCGAGCCTCAGGGCGCCCGCACGGAGGACAAGCCCCGCCGCCAGAACGCGGCGCGTCCAAAGCCTCAGCAGGCTGAGCAGAAGGCCGACGGCCAGCCCCGCCGTCCCAGACGCGGCAGGCGCGGAGGCCGCGGCGGAAAGCCGCGTGACGGCGCTCAGAGCGAATAAAGCCAAAGGCAGAGAATTGCATGTCAATTCTCTGCCTTTTCATTACTCATCCGCCGGCGCGGCGCCTATGCCTTCAGCTATAAACTGAGCGTAGCCGAGAGCGCCGTCGGGCGTTAGGTGTATGCCGTCGTCAGTGCGTATCCAGCCGGCGTTCTCCTCTGCCGCCGCGCTCCAGTCCAGCACATACAGGTTATCATACTCCTCGTCCAGTTCGGCAATCGTCTCGTTCACCTCGTCCTGCCAGTCGAGGTAGCGTCCGTAGCAGGTGACCCAGTATATCGTGCGGTCTTCGCCCAGGAAGTCTATTACCTCCTCGCCGTCCTCTATCGGGAACGGGCTGTTGGAACCCAGGCCTATGACCACAGTGTCATATATCTCGCCCGCGGCCTCCATTTTGCGGAGTATGTCCATGGCCTCCACAAGCTGCCGCCCCTCTTTGGCATTGACTACGCAGTCAGGTATGGCCTCATAAAGCGCGTTTTCCGCCGCGACCATTATGGAGTCCCCGATAAATGTTACCCGCGTCGGCGGCTGCGGCGTCGGCTCCGGCGCAGGCGTCGGCGAGGCCGCCGGCTCCGGCGTAGCAGTTGCCGGGGGCACGCTGGGGGCATCTGGATCGGGCAGATCGTCGCCGGGCGTCGGGTCGTGCCGGGTCACTATGAGAGCCACTGCGAGCACTATGATTACGGCCGCCAGTCCTACGACCAGGGCCAGTTTCAAGCCAGAATTTTTCATGTTCATTTCCTCCATGGCACAACATACTACCACGTTTCATGCGCGAAAGCAAGAACCGAGTGCAGAGAAGCCATATGAAGGAAAAAGCCCCGGACTTTCGTCCGGGGCCGCTGAGGTTCAGGTGTTGTCCATTACTACGCCTTCCACAACGTCGGCGACATTTTCGCAGGCGTCGGCGCAGTCTTCCAGATACTTATATATCTCGCGCCATACGATAATCTCTATCGCGCCAGCGTTGGAGCGGTGCAGCTTGGCCATGCAGGAGATGTAGCGCCGGTCGGCCTCCTCCTCCATGGTGTTGATGCGGATTATGTGGTCCTTCAGCGTCTTGGAGCGCTTGAAATTGGGGAACTCTACCAGCATCTCCCTGACGCTCTCGCAGCAGCGTATAACGACCTTGGCCAGCTCGACGGCATCGGGGTGCATGACGCGCACATTATTTGTGTAGAGGCGCAGGAAGACGTCCTCAATCTTGTCGGTCATGTTGTCAATGCAGTGGGAAAGGTCGATGATATCCTCGCGCTCAATGGGTGTTATGAAGGCCTTGGCCAGGATGTCCAGCATCTCATGCTTTCGCGTATCGGCGGAATGCTCCAGCTCGTGCATCTCGTCTATATGGCGAGGAAGGTCGTCCGGGTCAAAGTTATCCATAACGCTTTCGAGCATGTGCGCCGCCCGGCAGGCATAGTCGGCGCAGTCGATGAAGGATTGGAAGAAGTACTCGTCCTGTTTTTTTGACATGTTTTAAACCCCCAGTTATTATACGCCGCCCCAGACGGCAATGAAGACCTTCGCGACCACGAAGCTGATAAGGCCGCAGCCGGGGAAGGTGAATACCCACGTCAGCACCATGTCCCGCACGACGCTGAAGTTTATGGCGCTCAGACGCTTTACGGCGCCGACGCCCATGATGGCGCTGGTCTTGGTGTGCGTTGTGGAGACCGGGATGCCTCCCACGCTCGAGAGCAGCAGGCAGAAGGCCGCGGAGAGGTCGGCGGAAAAGCCCTGATACTTCTCCAGCTTGACCATATCCATGCCGACGGACTTGATAATCTTCTCTCCGCCCACGCTTGTGCCAAGGCCCATCACCAGCGAGCAGAGCAGCATAAGCCAGACCGGTATCTGCATCGCGCCAGGGTCGCTCTGTCCGTTGCAGAAAGCGAGACCCAGGAAGAGCACGCCGATAAACTTCTGGCCGTCCTGCGCGCCGTGCATAAAGCTCATGGCCGCCGCGCCGGCAATCTGCGCCCAGCGGAAGAAGCCCTGGCTCTTGCGCCGGTCGGTGTTGCGGAACACCAGCGTTACAAGCTTGCAGAAACCCCAACCGCTGCCGAAGCCCAGGGCAAGGCTGAGC
>CALXGL010000202.1 GCA_944387825.1 uncultured Oscillospiraceae bacterium
CGTCGGCGAGAACGCCCCCACCACCCGCGCGGGCATCTGCCAGTACCTCGGCTACCTCGGCGCGGAGCTCGACGAGGAGGCCAACGCCAAGCGCGGCGACGACCGCTGCATCTCCAAGGCCGGCAGCAAGGTCCAGCTCTGGGTCATCCCCACCAACGAGGAGCTCGTCATTGCCCGCGACACCCGCGACATCGTAAGCGCCCTCTGAGCGAAAATAAAAACCGCCGTCCGCGTACCGGACGGCGGTTTTTTGCAGGCCAAAGGGCCGTTTAAGAGTTCATATGCGTAAATCCGCCCGGCTTCGTGCCGGGCGGATTTATGCCGTTTCAGTTCTGTCAGCCGAGCACGCCGTTTTGGTCGGTGGCGTTCATCGGCAGCGTAACGGTTTTGCCAAAGACTGTGCAGCTTATGGTAATGCCTGTACCGGTCCCGACCTGCGTAAGCGTGCAGGTGGTGGGATTGCCGGCCGTCGGCGTCACAGTTATTACGCTTTCATTGCTGCTGGACCAGACGATATCCTGGGAAATGTCCACAGTCTGCGGGAAGGCGACGGCGCTTATTACAAGCGTCTGACCCGTGCCGTTCCATCTCGGGTCCATTACGTAGCCGCCTTCGACGGCCGGCTCGCCGTTGCAGTAAATGGTGAGGCTCTCAATGGTCGGCGTGGCCGTGGGCGACGGCGTCGGAGGAGGCGTCGGAGTGGCCGGCGCATTCGTGTTGACCGGCGGAGTAGCCACCGGGCCCGGCTGCGTAGAGCCGTTCAGGCTTATGCTCACAAGCACAACAACAGCCAGGATGACGGCGAGCAAGAGTATGCCGCCGAAAATGAGCTGCCAGCGCGCATTGCTCGCGGCGCGTTCGCCCGCGGCAGTGGATGGATCCGTGCTGGCGCTCGTGGCCGGTACGCGGTCGCTCTGTTTAACGCGGCGGGTACCGCAGTAGGGGCAGCGTCCGCGCAGGCTGGAGTATTGGCGGCCGCAGCGGCGGCAGGTTACACGTGGAATGAAACCCATAAGAGTCCCTCCGTTCATGGGATGAGTAAAATCATGTTGATATGCTCTTATGCACAGGCATAAGAGGCTAACATAATATTACTCTTTTTCGTTCAATTCGTCAACTCAATTTTCACCTGGCGGCCAGTTTTTGCGTCAACAAATACATGAACTCCCTCTCCCGCGTCATTTTCGCAGCTGAATTCCCAGCACAGGGCTTCATCCGCGCCCTCGGTCAGCGTGAGCGCAAGCCGCTGCGCCTTCACTTTCAGCGCCGCGGGCACGGCGCTGCGGGCGGTATCCGCGTCAATATCCGCCGCGAGACCCTCCCGCTGCCTGTGGCGGTGGAGAAAGTTCGCCGCGTTGTACTCGCATAGCTCGCCGGTCGCGGCGTCCACGCTGACCTCGACCGTGTCGGGCAGGAGCAGGACGCCATCCTCCTCCGGGGCAAATGTGAAGTCGAGAAGTCCGCCGCGCTCCGCGCTCGAAACAAGGACGAACCGTTCGGAAAACTGACTGTTCAGCAGTTCTTCCGCCGTATTCTGCGCGTCTTCGGTACCGACGCGCGGCTCTCCGCCCGAGCAGCCGCCGGTAAGCGCCACAACTATGCCGCCCGCCTCGCTTACCGTAATATACAGCTGCCGGCCGTCGTCGGTATTCAGAGTAAAGCCGTAAGCGGACAGCGTCCCCTCTCCTCTGCCGGCGCTCTCGAACGCCGCCGTATCCACGCCGAGAAACCTTGCCGCCGCGCTTCTGGCCTCCTCCTCACCGACCTTGCTCATATTTTTCAGATACGCGCCTTCGCGTCTGAGCGCAGAGACGGAATATGCTCCCGCATAGTCCAGCTCCGGGAACTCGTCCAGAGCCGCATCCAGTTCTGTGAGCGCGTAGCCGACGGTGCCGGCGGTTTTGCTGTCCGAATGGGCGCCGTAGTCGTCCATCACCAGCTCGCCGGAATCCAGCGCAGCGAAAATCCCGCCCGCCTCGACCGAGATATCGCCGACCGCTTCCCCCAGCTTCCGAAGATTTTCGAGCTCATCTTCGCTGAGTTCCCGGCCTTGAGCCGCCTCGCGCGAGAGGTAAAGCGCATAGTCTCCGGCGCCGTTGAGGTAGTGCGAAAGCAGCTCAAGCTCCTGCGTGGAATACGGCAGGCTGGTCAGCGCCGTGACCGCGCTGGCCGCCTCCGCGGCCGCCCTGGCGCACAGCGTGGACTGCAGCGCCGGGTCCGTCGCATAGCGGCTCTCGCGCATCGTCTCGTCCAGCTCCGCCAGAGCCCCCGCGAATTCGCCCATCGCCCCGCCGGAAAAGGACGACGATATATATCCCGCCCGTTCCAGCCGCGAGTCAAGGCTCCAGGCATAGGCGCCGAGGCCGATTATTACCGCGCCGAGCAGGCAAAACATGGTTATTGCAAGCGATTTTTTCATCAAAACACCTCCGCGCCTAGTGTTTCCGCGCGGGGCGAAATTATAGCCTTATTTTATTATATATTGCTCCGTCCCTGCGAAAGGCGACGTGCTTTGCGAAAATAAAATTGTTGAATTTTGTTCGGAATTTACTATAATTCAGGCATAACAAAGTGTAAATCGGGAAGGAAGGTGCGCATGACGGAGAACGAGATGCGAAAGCGCTTCTAGGCTCGTTACCGCGGGCATTTCCGCGCCATGTATCTCGCCGCGCGGAGCTGCGCCTGCTCGCGCGCGCCTTCTGCTTCGGCGAGAGCTACGCGTACACAGCCGCGGAGCTCGGCATAAGCGTCGCCGCCGTTAAAAAGCGCGTCCAGCGCGCGAAGGAGCGATTGCGCGCGCAGCTGTAGGCGGAGGGTCACCTTTGATGGCAGACACGCAACCTTTGAGAAAGGAGGGGCCGCGACGGCTGAAAACCTGAAAAAACTGAGCTCCGCCGGGCTCAAGGAGCTCTCCGACGCGGGCTGTGACGTGCTGATAATATACAGCGAAAAGGCCGAGCGTCCTTCCGCCGAGACGGGCAAGGCCATAAGCTATACCTGCGTGCCGGACAAGCCCGACGGAACGCACTAAAAGCGCATAAAAAGAAGCGGAATGAGCGTGCTCATTCCGCTTAAAATATTTTCGGCGGCGTACACGCCGCCGAAAATAGATTTCAATTATTTCGCCGCAAAGCGGCGAAACTTAAGCGAGGCTTTTTCGACAGAGTTTTCAGCCCAGCTTCGCGAGCGCCGCGTCTATCCGGCGCAGGGCCTCCTCCCTGCCGAGAATCCGGGTTATCTCGACGGCGCCGCCCGGCGTCACCTGCGTGCCGGAGACGGCGATACGCTCCGGCCACATGACGGCGGCGTTCTTG
>CALXGL010000203.1 GCA_944387825.1 uncultured Oscillospiraceae bacterium
TCCAACCCCTATATCCTCGTGCTCAGCTGCGCCGGTGAGGACGCCGAGACCGCTGTGCTGGACGTGCTGGGCAAGGAGACCGCGGGCTATAACGTCAAGAGCAAGACCGTGAACGCCTCCGGCATAGAGCTGACGGCGGAGCTGCGCACCAGAAACGCCTCCACGGGCTTCGTGAACCTCATTTCCCGCCTGCCCGGCGTGGAGAACGCCACCCTCGTCAGCTACAACGGCGAGTACCTCGCCTGAGGGAGAGCGGCCATGAGCGTTTGGAAACACAGCGGGAAGCTCATAACCGCCGTCATGCTTCTGGCCGTCTGCCTCTGTATCGGCGCGGCGGCCTTCTCCGGCGAGCTCACGGCCCTGGCCGGGGACGGCGGGATAACGATGGAGTATGAGAGCGAGCTCTTCGACACGGACGAGATAATAGAGATAGACATACGCATAGACGAGGACGACTGGGAGAACCTGCTCGCAAACGCCACGGCGGAGGAATACTGCGAGTGCGACGTGGTCGTAAATGGCAAGACCATATACAATTCCGCGATCCGCGCCAAGGGCAATACCAGCCTCACGACCATAGCGGCGGATCCCACCACAGACCGCTACAGCTTCAAGATAGAGTTCGACCACTACGTGGACGGGCAGACCTGCTTCGGGCTCGACAAGCTCGTGCTGAACAACAACTACGCCGACGCCACGAGCATGAAGGAGGCGCTCATTTACGACATGTACCGCTACTTCGGCGCGGACGCCTCGCTCTATAACTACGCGAAAATCTCAGTCAACGGCGAGTACTGGGGCGTCTATCTCGCGC
Source organism: uncultured Oscillospiraceae bacterium (assembly GCA_944387825.1). Classification (GTDB taxonomy): domain Bacteria; phylum Bacillota; class Clostridia; order Oscillospirales; family Oscillospiraceae; genus Scatomorpha. Next base: position 815 of record CALXGL010000203.1, read on the forward strand.
TCGAGGCCGTGGAAGACAGCTTCATGCTCCGCAGCTACGGCGCGCAGTCCGGCGAGCTCTACAAACCGGACAGCATGAACACCGGCGGCGATTTCGACATGGGCGATTTTGACATGGGAGGCTTCGATTTCGGCGGCTTCTCGCCCTCCGATATGCCCGAGGGCGGGGATTTTGAGCAGTTTTCGGACGAAAGCTTCGAGACCGTCGCCGCAGCGGACGGCATGGAGATGCCGGACATGGGCGGCTTCAGCTTCGGCGGCTTTTCCCTCGGCGGCGGAGGCGCGGACCTCAACTACACCGACGACGATCCGGACAGCTATTCGACCATCTGGGAGGGGGCGAAAACCGACAGCACGGACGCCGACCATGAGCGCGTCATAACCGCGCTGAGGCATATCTCCGAGGGCAGCGAGCTCGAGACGTATATGGACGTAGACAACCTCCTGCGCTATATGGCCGTACACGTCTTTTCGGTCAACGAGGACAGTCTCTCCGGCATGATGGCGCACAACTACTACCTCTACGAGTACAACGGGCAGCTCAACATCATCCCCTGGGACTACAACCTCGCCCTGGGCGGCATGAGCGGAAGCAGCGCCACAAGCGTGGTGAACGAGGCCATAGACAACGCCTTTTCCGGCACGGACTTCTTCGACACGCTGATGGAAAACGAGACTTATCACGCGCAGTACTACGAGTATCTCCGCCGGCTCGTGGACGAGTATATAAACGGCGGCGGCTTCGACGAGTTCTATAACCGCGTGAGAAGCCAGATAGACGCGCTGGTCGAGACGGACCCCAGCGCCTTCTACACCTACGACGAGTATCTCGAGGCCGTGGAGACGCTCTACGAACTCGTGAAGCTGCGCGGCGAGTCGATAAGCGGCCAGCTCGACGGTACGATACCCTCTACCTCCGCGGAGCAGTCCGGCTCCGACGCGCTCATAGACGCCTCGCACATAGACCTCGAGGTCATGGACAGCATGGACATCGGCGGCGGTGGCGGCGGCTTCGGCTTCGGCGGACAGGGCGTAAGCTCGTCCGGGACGGCGTCGTCCGGCTCCGGCGGCTTCGATATGTCCCGGCTTCCGGAGGGCTTCGACCCCTCCGAATTCGGCGGCGGGGAGCTGCCGGAGGGCTTCGACCCCTCGGACTTCGGCGGCGGGGAGCTTCCGGAGGACTTTGATCCCTCGGATTTCGCAGGAGAAACGCCGCCCGGCGAAACCGCGCCGGAGGAGACGGGCGAGGCGCCCCAGGAGAGCGCGGAGCCCACACCGGAGGGGACTGCTTCGCCTGAAGGCGAAAACGGCGGAGATGCCGGCGCGCCCTCGTTCGGCGGCTCTGAACCCGGCAATATGCCGTCCTTCGGCGGCCTTGGCGGCGCGGGCTTGACCGTCGGCGAAGCCTCCGGCGGCGCGCTCGCGCAATACGGCCTCAGCCTTGCCGTGTTCGCCGCCGCGCTCATCTTCGCCCTCCTCTACCGCAGAAAACCGAGACGCAGGTGAGAGAGCGCGCCTCCGCGCCCCCAGCGCCACGGGTGTGGGTACGCCCCGCAGGAAACAGCACGTGATAGAATACTGAAGAAACAGCACCGGAATTAGAACTTTTCAAGGCCTCCAGAATTTTTTCGTGATCTTTATCGTTGAATTTAACCAGCAACAGGCAAACGCACTGGCCAATGGCGAGAAGTGCCGGCAGCAGGAAGCAGTTGAACATGATAGCGTCGATTGTAGCTGTATTCTGAGCGACTTTAGGCACGTAACCGGTGGCTTCCAGCATTGCTGTAGCAAGCACTGGGGTCCAGATTCCGCCAAACTTATTGGCGAAAGTAACTCCGGACATAAGAGTGCCGTCGACTCTTTTGCCCTCTTTAAGTTGGATGAGATCAGCTGAATCGCCAAGGGAGGAATATATGCCTACGCTGATACCGGCACCACATACACCCATAATAACATTGCACACTTTGAAAAGGCCGAGAGAGTCTGAAGGCGCAAGAAAACAGGCCATGCAGGCGGCTGCATACAGCAGACTCATTACCACTGACGCACGTGGCTTGTTTTTGAAAAACCGGCACAGATATCTGGCTACGGCGGCCCCGCAGCAATTACCGACGCCGTACCAGACTGTCAGACTGGACATCAATGAAGGTTCGCCAACAACATATTCCAGCCAGTATGCCTGTACGGAAAGACGGCCATAGAACATGAGCCCATTGAACACCATGGCCAAGGTCAGCCAACGCGTCTGCCTGTAGCAGAACATATATTTCAAAGACTGTTTTAAGGAAATTTTCTGGCGTTCTTTCTGATTCACAACCTCTTTACCGGCGCGAGTGCAAAGAACGCCCAAAAGCGCGCCGATTACACAGTAAACTATGACAGCGCCGGAGAAGCCTTTCGAATTAAATGTAGAAGAGCCGCTGAATGTTGTAAGCAGAGTAACAGCCAGCAGACCGGGAACGACGGAGCCTACTCCGGTACCCACCATGCGCCACATGCTTATACTGCTGCGCTCATCGGTGTCCGTAGTAAGTACTTGCTGGTAAGCACCGTATGCTGTCGTATGAATTGAAGCGGCCAAGTTTCCAAGAAGATAAAAAACATAGAACCATATCAGCTTTACGCCATAACCCCAGCTGGGATTTATGGAAAACAGTAGGATGTAGCCTATAGCGCAGCCGATAACCCCTATGATAAGCCATCTGCGGTACTTGCCGCTGGGTTTGGGCGGCATACGATCAAGTATACCGCCTAGGATAGGATCCTGATAGGCGTTAATCTGCTTTACGATTACAAGAAGAATCGCAACTGAACCTGCGCTCAGTCCGACAATGTCCGTGCCGTAAAAGGAGAGATAATACGTTATGAAGTACACCATTATGGCGTTGGCAAACATGCCGAACATAAACATTATTTTTCTCCACAAAGGCAATTTGATGTTTGTGTCCATTTTTTTACTCCTCTCATAATTATAGCTTTCAGGAAAAACAGGATGTGCTGTATTACCCACCCTATAGACCGTGTTTATCTTAGCATACGAAAAAAACTGTTCCTATTTTTTATACAGTTGTGCTTGTTCACCATACTGCTGCAAAAGAGCGGGACGGGGATTGTACTGTTTCAATATCCAACATAAACGTCTTACCGGTGTTAGCGTCAGGCGATAATCGCCATTCCGGGTCAGGCGAAAAACGCCAATTTTGGTCAACTGAAAACAGCCATTTACAATTTGAATAGTTCCTTTACACTGGAGGCGTAGCCAGCCCCCGG
>CALXGL010000204.1 GCA_944387825.1 uncultured Oscillospiraceae bacterium
CGGGGTGACATGGAGCTCTGTTTTTACGTTGATGCTGAAATCAGCGCTGCATTGCTGTCGGGTGACAGGGCAGTCGGGCTATTGCCTCACTATCACGGAAACACCATTGGGAATGAAGGTCAGGCTCTGCCCGCCGAGGGCTTTGGCCCGAGCTATAGCCTGCTCAAGGCTGGGTGAATAATTCATCTTCATGTCGCGTATAAGCCGTTCATTCTCCGGCTCGGATACCACCGTGACGCGAAAACGGCTTAGTATACGCGCAAGGATCTGGCTCTCCCACTGGTCGGGCTGCGTCTCGCTCTGCGGTGTGGCCATCTGGCGGGCGTAGAGTTCTGCCGGACTTTTGCAGTCCCTAAGCGCTCTGTAGAAGCCCTCGCCGCCGTGTCCGTCCGCACACCGTGCGCACATGATAATTTCCCCGCCCGTATTGCAGCAGGCCTCCGCGGCGGTCATGCCTTTGACGCACTGGTACAGATTCTGATCCAGCGGCTCTCCGCCGTTGGAGGTCACGACTATATCGGACGGTGCGGCTTTCACGCTGAAATAATCCAGCGTAAGTTCGCAGCCGCGCAGATGCGCCGTCCTGCAGTTGCCTGCGAACGCGGCGACAGTACGCTTGTCTTCGTCTATGACAACGTTCACAATGTATGCAAGCTTCGCCATTTCCGCTGCGGCCAGCATATCCTTGTGTATAGGATTCCCGTCTAATATGCCTGTGCGGGCGAAGGGACTGTCAATGAAAGCGCTGCAATGGTTGCCCATGACGGTGACGCGGTCGCAGATTCCCGGCAGAACGCTTTTTCGCCCCCCTGAGAATCCGGCAAAGAAATGCGGTTCTATGAAGCCCTCTGCCACAAGCAGCTCGGTTTCCGCTGCCAGGCGGTCTATGACCAGCGGCGCGCCGGAGGGAAGGACGCCTATACGCACATTGCTGGAGGCGTTTTCACAGTCGTGTACCACGACGCGGCACTGCTCCATTATTTCGCGTCCCAGCTTTGCCTCCAGCTCCTGCTGTGTGCTGGCGCGGTGAAAGCCTGTAGCGACCAGCAGCGTTATATTAATGCCCGGGCTCGCTCCGCGCAGTTCTGACAGCATGCTTGGAATTATGTCCCTGCTGGGTACAGGCCGGGTGTGGTCGGATATTATTATTACGCAGTTTTTCTTTCCGCGGGCGAGTTCGCAAAGGCGCGGGCTGTCGACCGGATTTGCCATAGCCCTCCTGACCGTCTCCGCTCCGCTTGCGTCCGCCTTGAGTTCCGAAACCCGTGACGTCAGCACCGGCCACTCTCCCTCGTCGCATTCAATAAAGCCCTTTCCATACGGTATCCGTATCATCTGACCCGCCACATCCTTTCAGTTTCAAAAGCGCAGATGGACTGCTGCCGTGCTCCATCTTATTTTAGATTATACCATATGACTTTAGAGTCCAGTGCCTGGTTAACAAGCCAAAAACCGCCCTCGCGCTTTGTGCTAATTGCACGAATTATTAATATTGGCAGATATTTTTAAAATCACTATGTACATATTCGCCCGAAAATGATATTATATTTTCACAGCTTTTTGAGGGAGCTGGATTGAAGGTACTGCAACATATTTATACAAGAAATGGAGGATAATTTATGGGACAAAAGTGTATAAAAATACTGTTCGCCTCGCTGCTTGCCGCTGCAATCAGCGGGATTTCTGTTTTTGCGGGAAATTCGGAGGACATAGAGGACGTCAAGGCGCTTGAGCATGCGCTGGAGCAGCGGCAGAAAGTGGTTTTGAGCGGCGATATCGACAATATCACGCGGCAAATAGTACTCCCGGACAATGCAACGCTGGACCTGAACGGCTGCACCTTATCCGGCAGCGTGGGCGGCGGGCTTATAGTTGTGGGTTCCGGCGCGGAGGCGACCATCACGGACAGCTCCGCAGGCGAGAAAGGCTCAATTGTGAACGCAGGCTTACCCACATCGCGGGCAGTTCTGGCCGCTCCCGGCTCGAGATTGACACTGGACGGAGGCATAAGCCTGAGTTCAGAATCCAGTTCAAACGCCGGCGGCGCCTACGCTCTTTACATAAACGCAACTCCGGCTCTTCCCTCTTCGGTCACAATTAAAGACGCAAAGCTGACATCCGCTTCCGACTACGCCGTGTACGGTGAAACCGCCTCGACGCTGCATGTAGAAGGCGGATATTTTTATGCCCCGGCCAGGGCGTATACGATAGAGAGCGGCGGCGAGGTATCATACAGCGGAGGAACCTTTGGCAGCTGGTCCACGGCCATTGACGCTCAGCGCGCATCCGCAGGCTGCTGCTTTGCAGTCGATGCGGGCGGAACCGTGACCGTTGCCGAATCGCCGCCCAGGAATTATTCGGCGCGAATAGGCTCTTTTTATTTATCCGGCGGCTCGAACCTGTACGAGCTGCTTATTTATTCCGGCGCACACAGCGGGACGCTTGAAATTATGGACGACCTGACCTGCAGCTTTCCCGACGGAGAGGCTTTCGGCGGGGCAACAGGTATCAGCAGCCGCCTGAATATAGATATGGCGCCAGGCAAAACGCTCTCCGGTTCCATGCCGCTGCAGCTCGCAAGCATAAGCGTGAGCGGCGGCACGGTGCCGGAGAATTTTTTCCGGCCTTCCGACGGCAAATACCAGCTGTCGGTATCCCCCTCGGAGGATGGGACGACAATCACCTCGCGCTTCGCCGACGGCAGGCTTGCGGCCACAGTAAGCTTCGGCGAGGACCTCTACTATTACACCAACCTTGTCGGCGCTTTAAATGAAGCCAAAAAGCTTCCCGGCTGCGTGCTTCAGCTCAACGGAGACGTGAGAAGCGCGCTCAGTGTCGCGTCCGGCGCGGCAGCACTGAACATGACTTTGGACTTAAACGGGCACACCTATACCTATACCGGGAACGGAGACGCTTTTTCACTCTCGTCCGCCAACTGCTTCCTCACTGTCGCTGACAATTCCGAAGCGGGCGGAGGCACGGTTGCCGTATCGGATTCCGCCGCTTCGGCGGTTTCGATAAGCGGCGCCGGCAGCCGGTTCGTTCTCGGGGCGGGCGCCGCCATTGAGGGCAATTCAGTGCTTGTCTCCGGGCATGGCACGGTTCTGGACATATATGGCTCCATAGACGGCGGGGTTCTCCCGGCTGTGGTGTTGTCCGAAGGCGCTTCAGGCGGAAAAATAGACATACGCGGCGGAGCGTCTGTTGCGGGCGGCGGCAGCGCAATATATCACTGCGGGTCAGGAGAGCTGACTGTTTACGAAGGGGCCGCGGTTTCCGGCGGCGGCATAGGCATAGAAATGCGCTCGGGAACGCTGAACGTACTGGGCGGCTCCGTCTCCGGCGGCAGCGGTCAGTCCGGTGCGGGCATATCCGCTCCGGCTCAGCCGGCGGAAGTCAATATTTATTCCGGCACAATCAGCGGCGGTACGGCAATATATGCCGGCGAAACGCCGGAAGACGCAGATATAAGCATTCATGGCGGGCATTTCTCCACAAGGCCACGGGAAGAATTCTGCGCCGAAGGCTGCGCCGTTTCTCCGGACGGCAATGGTGGATACGAAGTGCTGTCTGGCGACAGCACTTCGTATCCGGCGCAGATACTCGGCGCCGGCGGCCAGGCAATTTCCAGGCATGACGACATCGGCGACGCCATCTCCGCCGCTCTGCCGGGCCAGACCATTCGCCTGCTCGGCGACATATCCGCAACCGGGCAGGAGACGCTGAAGCTGTATCTCCCCGCAGGAGTCACTCTGGACGGAGACGGCTATACCATAAGCGGCAACGTCTCGATATATATTAACGCCGCAGGCGGCGGCGTCACCGGCGCAGGCTTCAAAGACATACACAACAGTTCGAACAATCTGTCCGCCATATATGCCCCCGGCCTCTACGGCAGCCTGAATATTACCGGCTGCACCTTCGAAAACGTGGATTGGGACAGCGTGCAGGCGACGCCGCTCGCCGGAAGCGCCATAACAATAAGCGGCAACGTATTCAGCGACCCCGACGCTGCCGTGCATCAGCAGAGATTTATACATATTGAAGCAGGTTCCCAGAACTGCAACGCGTCTGTCACGCTCACGGACAACGTGATGTTTACGTCAAACCTGGACAATGCGGCCATCGGCGTCTATTATCTTGCGCCGGACGGCGAGCTCAGCTTCAGCGGAAACTATATGGACGACACCTCACACGCCAGTATAGTTCTCGGCGAAGCCGCTTCTGCCATTAACCTTTCTGGGCTTATTTTCCCCGCCCGGAGCCAGCCTTACGCAGATACGGACGATCTGCGCCCGGAGGCCGGCATAGATCTCAATGGCTGGTCAATGAAGTTCTACAACACTTTGGAAGACGCGCTTGAAGCCGCGGAAGCCGGCCAATCCGTCGTGGACTTGAGCGTGCCATACGGTCTTGGTGAAGCCTCTGTCACGCTTGACACCGTCTACTCCGAGTCCATAGTGTATGAGCACCTGCAGTCCGGCGGGCGGATTATGCTCCCGGATTTGGACCGCAGCGGCTATAAGCTTGTCGGGTGGGACGACGGAGAAACGCTGTACGAACCCGGGCAGGCCTTTTATGTAAGCGGCAGCTCCGCTCTCAAGGCCGAATGGGCCCCGGCGGTTCTTCCCTTCCTCGATGTTTCGGAGGAGAGCTGGTATTATGATTGCGTGGACTTCGTCTACTCAAACGGCATGATGGAGGGCACATCCGCCGAGACCTTTGAACCCAATGCGAATATGACGCGTTCAATGGTTTGGGCCATACTCGCCCGCATAGACGGCGAGGATATCACCGGGACGAGCTGGCAGAAGGATGCCCGCGTATGGGCGGTGCTCTCCGGCGTAAGCGACGGCACCGACGCGAACGGCCTGATTACCCGCGAGCAGCTCGTAACCATGCTGTGGCGCTACGCGGGAGAGCCCGCGCCGCTCTATGCGCTGACCGGCTACACCGACGCCGGCGGCGTAAGCAGCTGGGCGCAATCGGCCATGGCCTGGGCAATAGGCGGAGGGATAATCAACGGAATATCCGACAGCGTCCTGTCCCCGCAGGGTCACGCAACACGAGCGCAGGCCGCAGCCATACTAATGCGCAGCGCCGCAGTTTTGTAGGAGCATTCTCGCTGTTGATTATTACGTTGGCAGCCTGAGCCGCGGAGAGGTTCCCCGGCCGCACGGAGGAACCTCGAGCGCGGTTTCGCAGCCTATCCGAAACGAAACCCGGCGCTTATAAACGCCAGGTTTCGCAAAGCTCTCACTCTACTCCGGAGAAGCTATGTTATCAGCTTGGATTATTCTCAGGACAATTTCACCTTTCAACTCAACGCCCTCAATTGCTGCTCCATCGAATTCCAGCTGCATCCCAATAAAAATGGACAATAGACTAATGTAGAAAAAAGAACTACGTAGGGGGTCTTGGTATGTACGGGAGAGAGGCATTCACTGCAATCCCAAAATCATCCCCACATATCACAAAAAAGTATGACCTGCTGTCTGAGAGCCGGTGCCGCAGGCATAGGCAGCAAATGGGACAGAAGGTGCGCAAAGCGGAAGGAACCGGCCGCACGCAAAGATAAAAAGATGGCCGCTGCCGAGCTGCAACTCCGTAGCGGCCGGGGTGGTCAGTACGACTCGCAAGCATGCCTCAGCCTGACTGAAAAAACAGCATCACTCCATCTATATTAAAGAAGTGAAAC
>CALXGL010000205.1 GCA_944387825.1 uncultured Oscillospiraceae bacterium
AACACCTTTCTGCTACCCCCTTATGGTTATCCCACCTAAAGGGTAGCGTTTATTTCAGGTGCTGACAATGGCTCTTTTTATTTGCCATTGGGGTGCTCACTTTTTGAGTACCATTTGCTACATTTTCTTTTTACCGAAAACAAACAGGGTTGCCTGACGTAGACAAACAGGTATTTTTCATCATGGCAATGAAGAAAATCTAACACACTTTTGTTAGGCTCATTTGTGAGAGGATTGTCAAATGACATTACAGCAGCTGCTTTATTTTAAGGAAATATCTAACACTTTGCATTTCACGGAAGCCGCTCAGAATCTGCACATTACTCAGTCGGCTCTCAGCTGCGCCATTGCCGTGCTCGAGCGCGAGCTCGGCGAAGCGCTGTTTGTGCGCGAGCGCGGCAAGCGCGTCAGGCTTACGAGCTTCGGCAAATCGCTGCTGCCGATGGTAAACCGCTGCATTGAGGATTTCAATCTGCTCGAGGATACGGCCCGTCAGCTGCGCAATACGCTCAGCGGCGAAGTCAGCGTAGCCTACTCCTTTATAAACGGCGGCAGCTTTGTGCCAAGAATATTCAGCTCTTTTCATGCGCTTGAGCCTTTCAGAGATATAAAAATTAACTTCAACATCAACTATAAGCGCGTACACTATGAAGAAGCCTGCGCCCGCGGCGAAGTGGACCTTGTCTTTTCCAGCATGACCAATCCGGAAAACCTGGAGTCTGTGCTTTTTGCCCGTCAGCAGCTTTACGCCGCGATGCCGGTCAACCATCCTCTGAGCGGAGAGCAGAGCCTCACAATCGAGGACATTTCGGGCGAGCCGCTCATTGGCTACAACGAGCACGACTTTCTCGACAACTGGATACGCGACATATTCCGGGCGCACTCGATACATCCAAATTTTATCTTCTACTGTGAGGACTGGCTCGACCAGCTTTCGCAGGTGGCGCTCGGCAACGGCATAGCCATCATGAGCCGCACCAATATAGACCCCGAGCTCATCCGCCTTATCCCCATTGCCGACGAGCGCTCGCAGCGCGCCATATACCTCATGTGGGCCAAAAACCGCCGGCTGTCCCCCGCTGCGGAATACGTACGGGACTGCTGCCTCAGCTTCTATGAGGAGCCTCCCGTGGTTTGAAGCTCAGCGCATTGAGAAATTTTATAAAGGCGATATATAAAACAAGTTAGATTTTTAACGAGTCATATGCTATCTTTGGATTAACCTGAAAAGGAAACCGGAGGGATAGCACATGATTCACAACTTTCAGCTATGGTGGAACACCGAGATTGTCTTTGGCAGTGGCTCAGCTGCCAAGCTGGGCGAGCTCATCAAACGCGACGGAGCGCACAAGGTGCTCGTTCACTACGGCAGCGGCGAGTATTTGCAGACCACCGGCGTGCTGGACACCGTACGCAGGAGCCTTGAGGCGTCCGGCCTCGACTATGTGGAGCTTGGCGGCGTTGTGCCCAACCCGCGCATAAGCCTTGTGTATAAAGGCATAGAGCTGGCGCGCTCCGAGGGCGTGGACTACGTGGTGGCAATCGGCGGCGGCTCAGCCATCGACTCGGCTAAATGCATTGCAGTCGGCGTCTTCTATGACGGAGACATATGGGACGTGTGCAGCCGCGATGTAAGCCTTGCCGGCAAGATGCGCACCTTGCCCACGGCCTGCGTTGTCACCATGCCGGCTACAGGCAGTGAAATGGGCCTCGCCTCCATCATCCGCAACGAGGACAAGCTCATGAAAAGCCCCTTCTCCGACCGGGTGATGCGTCCGCACTTTGCCTTTCTTGACCCCGACTACACGCTCACCATTCCGCGCTGGCTGCTTGTTAACGGCATCTGCGACATCATGAGCCACCACTGCGACCGTTATATGACCGACGACGCGCACTTCGGCTATTTTGACCATCTCCTTGAAGCAGCAATGCATTACCTGCACAGCGAGCTTACGCCCAAGCTCCTGGATCCCGAACAGGACGGTTATGCCGAGCGCGGCGAGCTGATGGCCGTCGCCAACATGGGCGTCGACGAGTGGATAGCGTGGGGCCGCCACAAGGAAATGGCCACGCACGCTATTGCGCACCAGATTGGCGCTCTCTTCGACGTAATACACGGCTCCACGCTGACCATTGTCTACAGCGCGTGGCTGCCCTACGTGTGCGGCGACAACCTCCCTCGCGTGCAGCGCTGGGCCGAAAAGGTCTGGGACGTGCCGGAGAACTTCGGAAGCGCGGAGGAGATAGCCCATGAGGGCATACGCCGTATGCGGGAGTGGTTTATCTCCCTCGGCTTGCCCGTAAAAATGTCCGACATTGGAATACATCCCACCGACGAGCAGATCGACCGCATGGCCGACCAGGTGCTGATGGTTAATAAAAAGCCCTGCACCGGCTCCGTTAAAAAGCTGTATAAAGACGATATTATACAGATATACAGGAACGCGCTTTAATGTCGGGAGGGAAAAAGAATGAACGGAACTCTTAAAATTTCCAAGACGAGGCCGTGGCTCATATGCCTGCTCTGCTGCCTCATCTTCCTTTTCTCCAACGGGGCCGTCTCCAGCTCGTTTAATACAACGCTGATGTACATACGCGATGAGTTCGCCCTCAGCGAATCTCAGGCGTCAATGGTTACGGGTATGCGCTCACTGACCGCGAGCTTTTGCCTTGCAATTCTCCTCTTCGGTTACAGCAAGCTCAGCGTCAAGGCCGTCATTGTCACCGCGCTGGGCGCGGCAGTCGCCGGCTTCCTTGTCTTTGCATACGCTTCCAGCTACTCCATGCTGCTTGTGGGCAGCCTGCTGCTGGGCATCTGCTACGGCTTCGCCGGCGTCGGCGTAATAACGCCGATTGTACGCAGCTGGTTTGTTAAACACCGGGCCTTTGCGCTGGGCCTTGTCACAGCCTCTACCGGCTTCGCCAATGTGATTTTCCCGCAAATAATAAAGTTCCTGGTAGAAGGCGCCTCGCTGCGCACCAACTTTATCGCCACGGCTGTAATGTTCGGCGTAATAGCAGTTATTGCCATCCTCTTTCTCAAGGATGACCCCATAAAGGCCGGGTATTATCCCCTCGGCGGCGAAGCGCTCACCGAAAGCGCCCCTTCCGGCGGCGCCAAGAAAGAATATGTGGAGAACAGCGAATACGCGCCTGACTGGCGCTGCCACGCGCTGATGTTCCTCTTCATCTTCTGTGTCAGCGGGTTCAATTACGCCGCATGGAGCAACTTTACTCTGCTTTTCACCGGCGCCGGCTGGGATCGCGCGGAAGTTGCCAACTTTATGAGCATATGCGGCTTCCTGCTGATGGTAACAAAGTCTGGATACGGCGCAATCAGCGACGGCTTTTCCGTGCGCAGGAGCGGCTGGGTTTTCTTCCTGGCCTGCTTCATAGCAATGCTTATGTGCGGCTTTTTCTCCGGCGTGCAGAACCTCTTTGTCATGGGCGCCATTTTCGTCATCTATTGCGTCGGGGGCATCTTCTCCGGGGTCAGTCTCGGCGTATACGCAATGGAATTCTCAACCGCCAAAAACACCAAATATCTGTCCGCCGTATATGTGCTGGTTTTCAACGTCTGCAACCTCGTCACCAATAACATCGTCGGCGCAATCGCCGAGCACTACGGCGATTACCGCCCCGCCTACCTTGTCCTCGCCGCCTTTGTCGTTGTCGGGTTTATCTGCGTAAATCTCGCGTACAAGATATCCATGGACAATCGCAAAAAGCTCAACTCCGCAGCGAAAGAGTAAGCAAACCGGCGGCAGTCAGCCCAGTCCGATAAAGCAGGTAGCAAAAAGGCCTCCTGATGCAGTAAAACATACTGCATCAGGGGGCCTGATTATTGCGATGCGGGAAATCAGCGCCTGTTATATGCCGCAGGCACCCCGGGCCGAAGAAAGGGGAATACCCCCCGTTACAGGGCCAGCACTATTATGTACGGGATGCCGGCGAGGGGGAGGCAGAGGGCCAGGGCGGCAAGGGCGCTGCGGACGCCGCGGCCGGCGGCTTCCCAGGCGGCGAGCTTCGCGCCGAGCTTGCCGGCGGTGGGGAGCAGGCGCACGAGGGCGATGAAGGCGACGCAGACGGCGCTTATGAGGCCGAAGA
>CALXGL010000206.1 GCA_944387825.1 uncultured Oscillospiraceae bacterium
CTCGGCGGCGAGTACGGCGCGGCCACGGGCAGGCCCCGGCGCGTCGGCGGCTTCGACGTCGTCGCGAGCCGCTACGGCGTGCGCGTCCAGGGCGCGACAGAGCTCGCGCTCACGAAGCTCGACGTCCTCTCCGGCTATGGCGACATCCCCGTCTGCACTCACTACGAGGTGGACGGGAAGATAACGGACAGCTTCCCCTCGGGCGGCGCGCTCGAGCGGGCGAAGCCGGTCTACGAATATCTGCCCGGCTTTGAGGGAGACATTTCCGGCTGCCGCGAGTTTTCCGAGCTGCCGGGAGCGGCGCGCGACTACGTGAAGTTCTGTGAGGACGCGGTCGGCTGCCGTATAAAATATGTCTCCGTAGGCGCCGGCAGGGAACAGATAATTGAAAGGTAAGGAGATATCCGCAGGACATGAGATTATTCCTTGCAATACTGCTGTGTAAGCTCTCGCGCTGGGCGCTGCGCCTGCTTGGCCGCGGCGGCACGGCGCTGCCGGGGACGCTTGCGCTCAAGCTCTGCCCGGACCTGGTGTCCCGGCTCTCGCGCAATATACGCACGGTGATGGTCACGGGCACCAACGGCAAGACCACCACCTGCCGCATGATAGAAAAGATGCTGCTGGATGCCGGCATAAACTGCATGGCAAACCGTTCCGGCTCCAACCTGGAGAGAGGCATAGCGGCGGATCTCTGCGCCAATTCCACGCTCATCGGGCGGCCGAAGAAGCGCACGGCCGTCATAGAGTGCGACGAGGCCGCCTTCAAGCGCGTCTGCGGGGAGATGCAGCCGGCCGTGATAGTCGTGACGAATATCTTCCGCGACCAGCTTGACCGCTACGGCGAGGTCACGCACACGCTGGACGGCATACGCATAGGCCTTGAACGGGCGCAGAGGGCGGCGGTCTGCCTCAACGCGGACGATTCGCTTGTGGCCTCGTTGGCGCCGGACGCGCCGGACCGCGTCCGCTTCTACGGCATGGATATGCCCGTGGGCGAGGGCGGCAAGGTGTCCGACGCCCCGCGCTGCATTGTCTGCGGCTCGGAGTACGAGTACGATTTCCACACCTACGCGCATCTGGGCGGCTTCCGCTGCCCGAAATGCGGCTATTCCCGCACGGAACCGGACGTGGCCGTCGTGGGCGTAGACGCCCTGACAACCGAGGGTTCGGCGGCGGAATTCCGAGTGGACGGGGAGATATATCCCGCCGCCGTCAGCCTGCCGGCTATCCACAACCTCTATAACGCCGCCGCGGCGGCCGCCGCGGCAACCGCTCTCGGCGTACGCGCCGAGAGCGCTATAAAGAGCCTTGCACATATAGAGAGCGGCTTCGGGCGCATGGAGCGCTTTGAGCTGGGCAGCGCGAAAGTCACTATGGTGCTGGTCAAAAATCCCGCCGGCTGCGACAGGGCGCTTGAGTATCTGGCCTCACAGGAATTCAATACCGCGGTCTTCTGCCTCAACGACGGTACGGCCGACGGCACTGATGTCAGCTGGATCTGGGACGCGAATTTCGAGCGGCTCTTTACCGGGGAGGACGCGGCGCCGGAAAACATCATTGTCTCCGGCACGCGCGCCGAGGACATGCGCCTGCGGCTCAAATACGCCGGCGCGGACGAGAACGCCGTGCGCATAGTGCGAGGCACGGCTGAGCTTACGGACGCCGTGGCGGAGTGCAGCGGCGCGGTCTGCGTCATGCCGACATATACGGCCATGCTTCCGCTCAGGGCAGAGATGGCTTCGCGGGTGGGCAGAAAGGAGTTCTGGAAATAATGGAGCTTCGCATTTGCCATCTTTATCCCGACGTGCTCAATCTCTACGGCGACCGGGGAAATGTGCTGACAATGAAAAAGCGCCTGGAGTGGCGCGGCATAGGCTGCACGGTCACGGAGCTGCCGATAGGGGAGAGACAGCCGCTTTCAAAGTTCGACCTGCTTTTTGTGGGCGGAGGCCAGGACTTCGAGCAGGGTCTGCTTCTGGACGATTTGCGCTCCGGTAAGGGCGAGGACATAAAGGCCGCTGTGGCCGACGGGCTCACGTTCCTCTGCATCTGCGGCGGCTACCAGCTGATGGGCCGCTATTACGAGACGCATACGGGGGAAAAGTTCAGCTTCCTCGGCGCGCTCGACCTTTACACCGTGGGCGCCGCCGAGCGCATGATAGGCAACTTCGCCTTTGAGACGGAGTTCGGTACGGTCGTCGGCTTTGAGAACCACTCGGGCCGCACCTATCTCGGCGAGGGCGTGCGGCCGCTGGGCAAGGTAATACGCGGCTGCGGCAACAACGGCGCCGACGGCACGGAGGGCGCGAGGTATTTGAACTGCTTCTGCACCTACAGCCACGGTCCCGTCCTGCCCAAAAACCCCGGCCTCTGCGACGGCATACTTCTCAGCGCGCTCAGCCGTAAATACGGCTGCGCCGCTCTCGAGCCTCTGGGCGACATGAGCGAACGCGAGGCGCACGACAGCGTCCTCAGGTCCATCACGGGCCCGGGCGAGTAAAAGCGGATTCATACGGCGAATAAAAATGACCAGTCCTCAGACTGGTCATTTTATTGCTTGGGAAAGGGCGTCAGCCCTTTTCGGAGATATACCTGTCTATGCTCTCGGCGCCCTTCTTGCCGGCGCCCATGGCGAGGATGACGGTGGCAGCGCCTGTGACGGCGTCGCCGCCGGCGTAGACGGCCTCGCGGCTGGTCATGGCGTCCTCGTTGACGACGAGGCAGCCCTTGCGGTTGGTCTCGAGGCCCGGGGTGGTGGTGCGCAGGAGCGGGTTCGGGGTCGTGCCTATCGCGACTATGACCGCGTCGGCCACCATGACGAACTCGCTGCCCTCTATCGGCGTGACGCTGGCGCGGCCGCTCGCGTCGGGCTCGCCGAGCTTCATGCGCACGCACTTGAGGCCGACGACCTTGCCGTTGATGTCGCCGAGAATCTCCACGGGGTTGTTGAGCAGGCGGAACTCTATCCCCTCCTCCTCTGCGTGGTGGACCTCCTCGGCGCGGGCGGGCAGCTCGTTGCGGCCGCGGCGGTAGACGATAAAGACCTCCTCGGCGCCCATGCGCTTGGCGCAGCGGGCGGCGTCCATCGCGACGTTGCCGGCGCCGACAACGGCTATGCGCTTGGCGTTGTTCTTTATCGGCGTGTCGTAGTCGTCGCGGTAGGCCTTCATGAGGTTGATGCGGGTGAGGTACTCGTTGGCGCTGTAGACGCCGAGCAGATTCTCGCCAGGGATGTTGAGGAACTGCGGCAGGCCCGCGCCGGAGCCGATGAACACGGCCTCGTAGCCCTCGGTGAAGAGCTGGTCGAGCGGCATGGTGCGGCCGATGATGCAGTCGGTTACGAACTTTACGCCGTAGGCCTCGAGGTTCTTTACCTCGCGGTCTACGATGCTCTTGGGCAGACGGAACTCGGGGATGCCGTAGGCCAGGACGCCGCCGCACTTGTGCAGCGCCTCGAAGACCGTGACCTCATAGCCGCGCTTGGCGAGGTCGCCGGCGCAGGTGAGGCCGCTGGGGCCGGAGCCTATCACCGCGACCTTGTGGCCGTTCGACGGCGCCTTGTGCGGAACCTCGGCACCGTGGGTGTCGCCGTGCTCGAGGTGGAAGTCGGCGACGTAGCGTTCGAGACGGCCAATCGCGACGGGCTCGCCCTTGATGCCGCGGACGCACTTGCTCTCGCACTGCTTCTCCTGCGGACAGACGCGGCCGCAGACGGCGGCGAGGGAGTTGGTGCTCGCAATCACGCTGTACGCTTCTTCATATTCGCCGGCCTTGACGTGGGCGATGAACTCGGGGATGCGGACGTTGACCGGGCAGCCCTGCACGCACTGCGGGTTCTTGCAGCCGAGGCAGCGCGCGGCCTCGTCGCGCGCGACCTGCGCGGTGTAGCCGAGGGCGACCTCGTTGAAGTTTTTGGCGCGAATGACGGGGTCCTGCTCGGGCATGGGGTGCTTGGTCATGCGCTTGGCGGGAGCCTCCTCCACGCCCTCTATGACCGCGGGCTTGTACTCGCCGCGGCGGACGCCGCCGGTGATGCGGCAGACATGCTGATTCTCCTCCGCCTCTTCTGAGGTGTAGAAGGTGTTGCGCTCCAGAAGGCTGTCCCAGTCTACGAGGTGGGCGTCAAACTCGGGGCCGTCCACGCAGGCAAACTTGCGCTCGCCGGCGACGGAGAGGCGGCAGCCGCCGCACATGCCGGTGCCGTCTATCATTATCGGGTTGAGGCTGGCGTTGGTCTTTATGCCGTAGGGGCGCGTGACCT
>CALXGL010000207.1 GCA_944387825.1 uncultured Oscillospiraceae bacterium
TTCACCGGGGGCTGGCTACGCCTCCAGTGTAAAGGAACTATTCAAATTGTAAATGGCTGTTTTCAGTTGACCAAAATTGGCGTTTTTCGCCTGACCCGGAATGGCGATTATCGCCTGACGCTAACAGCACAAAGCGCCGGTGAGAATTGAGAGCCTATTACGTCCTTTTACAGCGGCTAACAAAAGTCTTCGCAAGAAATTTTCCGAAAAGCATGGTAAGTGAGCTTGCTTTATGCTTTGATCAGAGCGATTTAAAAAATTCTAATATATAATATATAGATATCCGCTGAAGCCCTTTTACAAAGCTCAGATTGGATTTTTGGTGGCTGGAAACGAAGGCGTGCAGAGCAAGTTCTGTGCGCCTTTATTTTTTTAAAAAAACTATTGACTTAAAGTCAGCTTTAAGGTCTAAGATGTTAAAGGAGTAACGCGCAGGATACTCTTAAGGAGGTAATGCGAGATTGAGGAAGATAAAACTTGGTGAACGTGGGCCAGAGGTATCGGCTGTCGGGCTTGGATGCATGGGCTTTACGATGAGCTGGCCTCCATTTCTGCCTAAGGACGAGAGCATCTCCATCATACGCAAGGCCGTAGAGCTCGGCGTCACGTTCTTCGACACCGCAGAGGCCTACGGCCCCTATACGAATGAAGAGTTGGTGGGAGAAGCTCTGGAGCCTTTCGGCGATGAGGTGGTTATCGCCACAAAATTCGGCTATGACTTCACGAAACTGGACGACACCGGCCGGCCCATAGGCATGGACAGCAGCGAGAAAAACATAAGGCGCTCGGTAGAAGGTATGCTAAAGCGCCTCCACCGCGATCACATCGACCTGCTGTATCAGCATCGCGTCGATCCTGCTACTCCCATAGAGGAAGTGGCGGAAAGCGTCGGGAAGCTCATCAAAGAAGGCAAGGTGCTGTGCTGGGGCATGTCCGAGGCCGCGCCCTCCACTGTCAAACGCGCCCATAACGTCTGTCCGCTTACCGTTGTTCAGAGCGAGTATTCCATGTGGTACAGGAAAGCGGAGGAGGAAATGCTGCCTATGCTCAAAGAGCTGGGTATCGCGTTTGTCCCGTTCAGCCCTCTGGGAAAAGGCGTGCTTACCGGGCGCTTCAAGCGCGGTGAAAAGTTTGCCGACGACGATTACCGCAGTAAGATACCCCGCTTCCAGGGCGACAACCTGGACAAGAATCTTGTGCTGGTCGATTACGTGACCGAAGCGGCTGAAAAGAAAGGCGTCACGAACGCGCAATTTGCTCTTGCCTGGCTGATGGCTCAGCATCCCTGGCTTGTACCAATCCCGGGCACGAAAAAGGTTTCCAGGCTGCAGGAGAACATCGGCGCTGCCGACGTCAGCTTTACCGAAGCCGAGCTTGCAGAAATACGCCGTCATATAGAATCGATCGAGAGCTACGGCGCACGTTACCCCGAAGAGCAGGAGAAGCTCACCGGCCTGTAATAAACATAAGCTCATAAGCGCTAAAATATATTGAAAGGAAGAAAAAATATGAGTTCCTACAGGACATTTGTACCCATTGTCAGTGGCTGCGGCGTAGCGAAGCAAACCGGCGCGGAAGTCAAGGCGCTCGGCTGCAAGAGAGTGCTTCTCGTACACGGCCCCACGCTCCCCGTCGCTACCGTTGACAAGATTAAAAGCAGCCTCAGCGACGCCGGCGTCGACTTCATAGAATTCGGCAACGCGCAGCCCGACGTACCCGACTATATCGTCACCGAGGGCGTGGAATTCGTAAAGTCCAACGGTCCCATCGACGGAATCATCGGGCTCGGCGGCGGCAGTTCCATGGATACGGCCTCCGCCATTAACGTGCTGCTGAACAATCCGCCTCCCATCCAGCAGTATTTCGCCATCAATGGCGGCAACGCAAGCAACCCGGGCTATCCGCTCATCCAGATACCCACCACCTCCGGAACAGGCGCCGACCAGACCAGGGCCTGCGTCATCATGAACACCTCCGAAGACGTTAAGCGTCCTCTGCTCAGCGAGAGCTGCTGTCTTGCCAAGCTCTGCATACTTGACCCTGAGCTGACATCCACCATGCCTCCGTTCCTTACGGCATTCACCGGCTACGACGCTTTCTCCCACGCCTATGAGGCCTATACGGGAGATGACGAGAGCGCCGGTCCCGTTTCCGACGTGCTGGCAGTTTGGGCCATGGAGACGGTCGTGAAGTATCTCCCGCTCGCCGTCAAAGACACCGATAATATGGAGTATCGCGAAAAGCTTGCGTACGCCTCCACTATTTCAGGCATGGCCACTGCAAACGCGCGTTCTCACCTCGGCCACTGCTTCGGTCACGCCATAGGCTCCAGGACCCATGCCCCTCACGGCGTAAGCGTCGCCTGCAACTATCCGTTCATCGTTGACTTTATCACAGATGAAAACTATGAAAAGAATTCTGTAGTCGCCAAAATGTTCGGGATCGACGTTTACGACGGTATG
Organism: uncultured Oscillospiraceae bacterium; assembly: GCA_944387825.1. GTDB lineage: Bacteria > Bacillota > Clostridia > Oscillospirales > Oscillospiraceae > Scatomorpha. The sequence continues at coordinate 2,463 of CALXGL010000207.1, forward strand.
CCTGCCGCTCAACTCGGCGAAAAGCTGCGCGAGGCTCTGCAGAATTTTGAGAAGACCATTGGCTGCCCGACGCTCAAGGATTACAATGTCACGAGAGAACAGGTCATGTCGGCATACGAACTTATTATCGTCGACCCTCTGTTCCAACGCGGCAAGAAGCATATGACCCATGAAGAAGCACGCGAAACGCTCATAAAAATCTGCGATTACTACGGTCTAGAATAATTCTCTGAATACAAGTACGCGTTAAGATAAGCTATATGGACTCATATGAAATCACCCCCGGAACTGCGGTTCCGGGGGTGATTTCATGGGCACATGGCCTCCCTCAGCGCGGAAATCGCGCGCTTTTCTATGCGGGAAACATAGCTGCGCGATATTCCCAGCTTTTCTGCCGTCTCACGCTGAGTCAGCGCCTTTTTGCCGTCCAGGCCGTAGCGCAGGCGTATCACCTCCGCTTCCCGCTCCGGCAAAACCGACTCTACGCAGCGCCGCACCTCCAGGCAGTCGTCTTTCAGGCTAAGCTGCTCTGCCATATCGTCGTTTACCGAGAGCACATCCATGAACGAAAGGCTGTTTCCGTCCGTATCCGTATCCAGCGCATCGCTCAGCGATACGTCTCCCCCGCTCTTGCGCTGCGAGCGGAAGTACATCAGTATTTCATTCTCCACGCAGCGCGCGGCGTATGTGGCCAGCCTGACGCCTTTGTCCGGCCTGTATGTGTTGACCCCCTTGATGAGCCCGATAGTGCCGATGGACACGAGGTCCTCGGTGTCGGCGCTCGAAGTGTAGTATTTCTTTACTATGTGTGCCACGAGCCGAAGATTGTGTTCAATCAGCTTGTTTCTGGCCTCCAGGTCTCCGGCCAGCGTTTTTTCCACAAGAGCCCGCTCCTCCGCCGCCGTGAGCGTGCGGGGGAAGCTGCCTGTGTTCATCAGCCGCAGTGACAGAAACGCTCCCGACAGCAGCAGTTCCAACAGCCCCGTCAGCATAAATACACACCTCCAATGCGACAGGACATTATATTCAAACGCTGCGTGTACACTTTACTTTCACTACTGGATTTTTCGCCGGTACATGCTATAATAGGTGGGCGGGGATTTTCAAAGCCGCCATGGTTTCCCAAAGGAGGTTCGGGTATGGACAAGTCCGGCGTGCTCCGGCAGTATTTTGGATACACCGAGTTCCGCCAGGG
>CALXGL010000208.1 GCA_944387825.1 uncultured Oscillospiraceae bacterium
AAGGCGCGCGTTGAATTGCTGCCGCTCTGCCATGCTGCGCAGCCGTCGCTGCTCTGCGTCGTAAATTGTAACGTCCTTCAGCTCCAGCTTTTCGCCGTTGAGCATAAAGTTCACGGCGCAGAGCATCTGGATTATGCTCTCAAGCGGCATTGCGACTATCGCACGCATGGCTGCGACGAACTCGGCCGTACGCTCCGGCGGCACGTCCGCGCGGAAAGCCAGCTCGCGCAGCTCGCGCTCCCCGCCGCCGACCTGGCTTGCCGGGCCGGCTATAAGCTTGAAGCGGCCGGAATTAACCACGCCGAAGTAATAAAAGTCCGGCGTGATATAATAGCCCACGTGTTCGGTTATCGCCATCAGTTCTCCGGCGCAGACCTTCATCGGGTCGGCCGGCAGCTTCACCAGAGAGTGATAAAAAACCTGCTCGCCGTCACGAAACAGGCGTATCGGCATGCCGGACAGATTTCCCAGCACCGTACAGATATAGCGCAGATCGGCGTCGTTCACATTACCAGCTCCATTTCCTTACCATTATATGATACTGCTTACCAAACTGCAAGTAATAAAGTGAAGCGACATGCTATACTTCTAAAAGAAACGTTGTTTGCCGCTGAAATATCGTCAAATTGCAAAGTCAAATCTTGTAAAGGGGAAGCAATATGGGAAAAAAGCTGTTCGCATGGATAGAAAAGCCGGTTTTTGGCAGCCGCATACGCAGCGATGATGTCACGCGCGGCGAAAAGTGGCTCGGTTATCTGCTGGGACCGATGGGCGCTCTGCTCCTGAACGCGGTGCTGAGCTCGTATCTCAACGTATATTACACCGACGTGCTCAACCTCACCGGGCTGTGGGGCGGGGCCTTTCTCGTGGTCTTTCCCATTGCAAGCAAAGTGATAGACGCCATCACAAACATTATCATGGGCTACATAATCGACCGCACCCGCACGAAAGAGGGCAAGGCGAGGCCCTGGCTGCTAGTATCCGCGCCGCTGGTCGCCGTGACGGGCGTGCTGCTGTTCACCGTGCCGCGCGCCTCCGCCGCCGTGCAGGCCGTCTGGGTCATGCTGAGCTACAATCTCTTTTACTCCTTCGCCTACACTATATACAGCATGAGCCACGGTCTGATGGTCCCGCTCTCCACGCGCGACGGCACCCAGCGCGGCAGCCTCTCGGTCTTCAACCAGATTGCCAACGTCATGATGACCGGCATCGTAGTCGCGCTGCTCTTCCCCATGCTTATAATGCCCGCCATAGGCGTGGACAGGACGAAGTGGATAGTTCTCATGAGCCTTCTCTCCATCCTCGCCCTGCCGCTGACGCTGGCTGAATACTATTTTACCCGCGAACGCGTTACCCTTGAGGGTCAGCAGGAGGGCGGCGGAGAACAGTCTGTCCCCTTCCTCACACAGCTCAAAGCCATCTTCACGGATAAATACATGCTCATTATCTACGTCTACTTCTTTATCAACACCTTCGGCACCGTGATAAAGAACATGAGCCTGGTATACTTCTGCAACTACGTCCTCGGCACCTCCAACGACGGCGTTACGCAGACGATGATTTCAGTTATAGGCGGCATACCCATGGGTATAGGCATATTCGCAGTCTGGCCCCTTGCCAAGCGCTTTGGCAAGCGCAACGTCACTCTCGTCGGATTTGCGCTTTTCGCCGCGGGCAGCGCGATATGCTGGATATTCCCGAAAAACATGGTCATGATGCTCGTCGGCCAGTTCATAAAGAACATCGGCGGCCTGCCAGGCTCCTATGTGTTCATGGCGATATTCGCCGATGTGCTCGACCACATGGAGTGGAAGACCGGCTTCCGCTCGGACGGCGTGGCCATGAGCGTCTACAACACCATTTCCGTCGCCATGGTCGGCGTCTGCACGGGCGTTTTCAACGGACTTCTGACGAACGCGGGCTACGTCGCGCCCTATTATGACGCCGCGGGACAGCTCATAGCCGTACAGAGCGAGGCCGTGCAGGGCGTGATAACCTTTGGCTTCGTCGGCCTCGAGACCATTACGGGCGTCATAATGGCCGTGCTGATAATCTTCCTCAACGTTGAAAAGACAATAGGCAAAAAGCAGGAAGAAATGAGAGCCCGGCACGAAAAGCTGAACTGAGGTGCAGCCATGGAAGCTATCAGACTTAAATGCGAATACCTGTACGACCCGGTGGGCATAGACCACGAGCGCCCGCTGCTCCTGTGGAACTGCGACGGCGGCGAAAAGCAGACTGCCTACGAGATAGAAGCGGTCTCGGCCGAGGGCGAAGCCCTCTGGTCGAGCGGCGCGGTTGAGAGCTCCTCCATGCGCGCCAGATATGCCGGCCGGACCCTCTGCAGCCGCTCGGACGTACGCTGGCGTGTACGCCTGCGCGACGAAAACGGCGAGTGGGGCCGGTGGAGCGGCGAAGCGCGCTTCGAGCTGGGCCTGCTCAATGCCGCCGACTGGAGCGCGCAATGGATTGCGGGCAATTACCGCGTCAGCAGAAAGCGGCGCTATCCCGCAGACTGCTTCCGAAAGTCCTTCACCGTCGGGGACGTCATGCGCGCCCGCCTCTACATTACCGCCTGCGGCATCTATGAGGCGCGCATAAACGGGCGGCGCGTCGGCGGATTCATACTCGCGCCCGGCATAACGGACTACCGCAAGCGCGTGCAGTATCAGACTTACGACGTCGCGCCGCTGCTGCATGAGGGTGAAAACGTGCTGACGGTGC
>CALXGL010000209.1 GCA_944387825.1 uncultured Oscillospiraceae bacterium
GACCTTTATGCGCTTCAAGCGTATGTACTTTTGCAGCAGCGACTCGGGCAGCAGCGGCACGGCCTTGGAGACGAACCTGTCCAGCCTCTGCCCGGCGTCATTCTTTTTTACCGTAAGTTCCTTCATATCTACGATTATGGCCCCAAATCCTGCCCTTTGTCAATACCCATGCGCGTATGCCGGCATGGCCGGACCGTGCTCTCGGCAGTCATACGCACACGACGGGGTTGCGGGGGTGGGCGGGGTGGTGTATTATAGGCGCAAACAGAGACTCGGGAGGCTGCTATGACATACTGCTTTGAAACAGGGAGCACGGACCCGTGCTGGAACCTGGCCTATGAGGAATATTTGCTTGAGCGCCGTACGGACGGCGAGCTGTTCATGCTCTGGCAGAACTCGCCCACGGTGGTCATAGGTCTGAACCAGAACGCGGCTGAAGAAGTCGACGCCGGACGGGCCGGGGAGCTGGGGATAGCGGTGGTGCGCCGCATGACCGGGGGCGGCGCGGTCTACCATGATGCCGGCAACCTGAATTATTCGCTGATATCCGACGCCGGAGAGCCGGCCGGGCTCAGTCTGGCCCGTTTTATGGAGCCGGTGTGCGGAGCCCTGCGCTCAATGGGTGTCCCGGCGGAGGCCAGCGGGCGCAATGATATAACCGTTGAAGGCCTGAAGGTCTCAGGTACGGCAAGGCGCATTTACAAGAACAGGGTCCTGCACCACGGCACGCTGCTATTTAAGGCCGACAAGGACGCAATGTCCGCCGTTTTGCGGCCCGATGAGTCCAAGTTTACGGGCAAATCGGCGAAGTCCGTCAGGTCCCGCGTTGGCCAGATAAGCGACTTCATGCCGGAGGGCGCGACCATGGAGGCCTTCCGCGCCGGACTGCTGGCCGCGCTGACTTCAGGCGGGCTTGAAAAGGCGGAGCTTTTGCCGGCCGAGCTGGAGGACGTGGCGCGCCGGGCGGAAAAGTACCGCTCCTGGGACTGGACATGGGGCCGTTCACCGGATTTCGGCTTCAAAAACAGCAGAAGATTTCCCGGAGGCAGGATAAGCGTATCACTGGACGTCTCGGGAGGCGTCATAAATTCCGCCGCCGTATCAGGCGATTTCATGGCGTCGGTTCCATGCGGCGCGCTGGTTGATGCGCTGATTGGCTCCAAATATGACAGAAATTCCGTGCTTTCTCGCATATGCGGCCTGAATTTGCAGGAAATACTGGGGGATATAAGCGCGGATGAGCTGCTGGACGTGCTGTTCGGATGACGAGACCACCGGCTGAGTCTTTGTATATATAGAGCAAAAAATCTCATTGAATTTGGAGTATGCGACGAAAAATGAGAATTCACCGCGTACAGCTTGTGTGTTTTCTCAAAAAAGCCTATAATAAACCCAGGCCGGGCGCGCCCAATGCGGCGCGCCCTTCGCATATTGAGAGGGGAAAAGCATGAAAGACCTGCGGGAACTTGAGGAAATCTGGGCCAAATTCGTCTATGAGGACGAGCTGGATCCGAGCGTCCAGCCTGTGGTGGCGGACGGCTGGCGCCGCTGCAAGGAAGCTGGCGTAAACCCGATTGGCGGTCTGGGGCGCATGGTGGGGGACGATGTGTTCCAGAGCATACGCGAGGCGAACGCCACCCTTATAGACGCCGCCATGCCCATAATGCAGAGCGTATTCGACATAGTCCGGCGCACGGGCTTCCTTATGGTGCTTACGGATGCGGCCGGATACGTGCTGGAGACGATGGGCGACGAGACTATCCTGGCCAAGAGCGGCGACCTGCGCTTCGTTCCGGGCGCGCTTTGGGACAACGCCAGCGTGGGTACGAACGCCATAAGCGTCGCCCTGGACTACAATACCGCCATACAGATGGCCGGAGCGGAGCACTACTGCCGCACACACCACGGATGGACCTGCTCCGCCGCGCCGGTTCACGGCCCGAGCGGCGAAGTCATAGGCTGCCTGAACATGTCCGGCGAAGCGGCGGACGTGCATGATCACACTCTGGCGGTCGTCCTGTCGGCGGCCATAGGCATAGAGGGAAAGCTGTCCATTCTCCACAACGCGGAGCTCATGCGCTCGGCTCTTGAGGGAAGCGCGGACAGCATAGTGCTGCTGGGCGACGGCTACAGGCCGGTCTGGTCCAACTCCGCCGCGCAGAAGCTGCTGGGCATGAGCAACGAGGAGCTCTGCCGGTTGGATTTCCGGCGGGTTTTGCCGGATGTGGACTGGGCCGCTAAGGATTGGCGCCGCGGCGGCAGCTTTTCGGACGACGTCCGCGTGGCCACCTCCGGAGGCGTGGTGCGCTGCTCCGCGGCCATAACCCAGTCGCCGGCGCTCGGCTCGAGGACGCTGAATGTGACGCTCAAAAAGCAGAAGCACGTCATCGCAACCGTCAACAAGCTCATGGGCAACCGCGCCGTATATACCTTCGACGACATATTTACGGCCGACCAGGAGATGAAAAAAACCGTCGCGCTTGCGGCGCGCTATGCGAGGTATGACGGGAATATACTCATAGAGGGCGAATCCGGAACCGGCAAGGAGCTCCTTGCGCAGGCCATACACAACGCGGGCAGCCGAGCCGACGGACCTTTCGTGGCCGTCAACTGTGCCTCGCTGCACCGCGACATGCTCGAACAGGAGCTCTTCGGCTGCGAGTCGGGCGTGGTACCCGGCGGGGCGTATCAGGGCGGCGCGCCGGGCAAGTTCGAGCTGGCGCGGGGCGGGACGCTGTTTCTCGACGAAGTGAGCGACATCCCCATAGAGTTCCAGGCGAAGCTGCTGCGCGCGGTTGAGACGCACAGCATAACGCGCATAGGCGGCACACAGGAGATTGCGCTGGATATACGCATTATCGCCGCCACCAACCGCAGGCTTGGAACCCTGGCCGCATCCGGCGCGTTTCGCGGGGACCTTTATTTCCGCCTCAATGTGCTCCGGCTCGAGATACCGCCGCTGCGCCGCAGGCCGGGCGACATACGCATATGCGCAGAGCGCTTTCTGGCCAGGCTGAACGGAGCGGACCCGGCGCAGAGCAAAAGCATGTCGCAGAGCTTTCTGGACGGGCTTATGGACTACAATTGGCCCGGAAACGTCAGGGAGCTGCAGAACGGCATAGAACGCGCGTTTTATTCCACGCCGGAGCGTGAGCTGACGGCCCAGAGCCTGCACATAGCAATCGCCGCCGACCCGCAGGGCGAAGAGCCGCCGGCCAAGACGGATGCGGAGGCGGGGGAGATACTCTCCGCGCTGACGCTCAGCGGCGGAGACGTGGAGAAGGCTGCGCTCAGGCTCGGGATAAGCCGCGCTACGCTTTACAGGCACATAAAGCGCCTCGCCATAGACGTAAAGAGCCTGCGCTCAAAAGTCGCAAATCTCAGCGATGGCTGAGAAAATCACATATAATTCTCAGGCGTTGAGATGAATTTGTCGAAATTCATCTCAACGCCTTGTTATTTTGCTGACTATTTGTGCACAAATGTCAAGAGCACCTCTGCCTGTTTATGGCTAACGCTGAAAAAATGAGAATTACGGCTCTGATATTGAGAATTAACGCCGCGGGATGTATAATAATCAGCGTAAGGTTCTGCCGGAGGTGAGAAACTTGAAAAAATTCATTGTGGAATTCGGCATGGGCACCGACTTCCACGGCCAGGACGTGACGAAGGCGGCCAAGAAGGCGGCCAAGGACGCGGTTTCGCGCAGCTGCCTTTGCGGACTGGAAGAGGTGCTTGAGCTGACGGATTTCAAAAAGCAGGTTTATATTCACGCCACCGTAGCCGTTACAAGGCCGGAGGATGTGGACTGCTCCGCGGTGGCGGAGGTTTTTCCTGTCGGCACGGTGGAAGTGGAGGCAGTACAGGGCGGACTCAGGTGCGACGGGCTGTGCATACCCGCGTTCGGAGACTGCGATAAGAGCATAGAGGCGGCGGTCTGCGCCGTCGAAGTGTATATAAGGGATTGAACGCCCGGGCTGCGCACCGGAGGGACGCGGCCCGGCGTGAAAGAACCATTTTCAAAGCGAGGAGGTTATTGAATGGCAATCAGCAAAGAGCAGATGAAGGACATGTATGTGAAAATGCGCCGCATACGTGACTTCGAAAGCGCGGCCGCGAAGCTGTTCGCGGAGGGCAAAATACCCGGTTTTGTCCATCTCTACCTTGGCGAGGAAGCCATAGCCCCGGCGGTGTGCGAGTGCCTGACGGACAACGACTACATCACCAGCACCCACCGTGGCCACGGACACATCATAGCCAAAGGCGGAGATCTGAATCTCATGATGGCCGAGCTTTTCGGCCGTTATACGGGCTACTGCAAGGGCAAGGGCGGCTCCATGCACATCGCCGACCGCGACAAGGGCATCCTGGGCGCGAACGGTATCGTCGGTGCGGGCCACTGCATAGCCTGCGGCGCGGGCCTGTCCATCAAGATACGAGGCACCGACCAGGTCTGCGTCTGCTTCTTCGGCGACGGCTCGACGAACCAGGGAACCTTCCACGAGTCGCTTAACATGGCGAGCATCTGGAAGCTGCCCATAATTTTCGTCTGCGAGAACAACCACTACGGCATCTCGATGAGCCAGGACCGCCACCAGGCCATCAAGGACGTCGCCGACCGCGGCGCGGCCTACAACATTCCCGGCATCGCCGTTGACGGCAACGACCCCATGGCCGTTTACGAGGCCGCGGAGGAGGCCGTCGCAAGGGCCCGCGCGGGCAAGGGACCCACTCTGCTCGAGTGCAAGACCTACCGCCAGCACGGCCACTTCGAGGGCGACCCCGCCATCTACAAGCCGAAGGAGGAGCAGGCCGCGTGGATGGAGAAAGACCCCATGCCGCGCTTCGCGAAGTTCCTCGTTGAAAACGGCGTCATGACCCAGGAGGAGGTTGACGCTGCCGACAAGCAGGTCGCCAAGGAGCTTGAGGACGCCATCGCCTTTGCCGACGCCCAGCCGCTGCCCGCCGTGGAGACTGCGGTCGTGGACGTGTATTCCGACATAGTTGAGGAGGTGCGCGACAGATGAAGATGATGACTTATTCCGAGGGCATCCGTGAGGGCATGAGCATCAGGATGCGTGAAGACCCCAACGTTCTGCTTTTCGGCGAGGACGTCGGCAAGTTCGGCGGCTGCTTCGGCGTGTCCATGGGCATGTTTGACGAATTCGGCCCCGAGCGCGTACGCGATACGCCTATCTCCGAGGGCGCGATAATCGGCTGCGCCGTCGGCGCCGCCGCCACGGGCCTCAGGCCCATAGCCGAGCTGATGTTCTGCGACTTCCTTACGGTCGGTATGGACCAGCTCGTCAACCAGGCCGCCAAAATGCGCTATATGTTCGGCGGCAAGATTTCCATGCCGATGGTCGTGCGCCTGCCTGCGGGCGCGGGCACAGGCGCCGCGGCGCAGCACTCCCAGAGCCTCGAAGCCTGGCTGACCCACGTCCCCGGCCTCAAGGTCGTGTACCCCTCCTGCGCGGAGGACGCCCTGGGCCTGATGCTGTCCGCCATCGATGATGACAACCCCGTCATGTACTTTGAGAACAAGGTTCTCATGGGCGTGAAGGGCGAAGTCAACTCTCTTGAGCCCATCCCCCTGGGCAAGGGCAAGGTCTGCCGCGAGGGCAGCGACGTCTCCATTATCACCTACGGCAAGCAGGTCTACGACGCCCTCGAGGCCGCCGAGAAACTGGCCGCCGACGGGATAAGCGCCGAGGTCATTGACCTGCGCAGCCTCTACCCGCTGGACAAGGCGCTCATAGGCGAGACCGTCAGCAAGACCCACCACGCCATAGTCGTCACCGAGGAAGTCCGCCGCGGCGGCTACGGCGGCGAGATAAGCGCGATAATAGGCGAGGAGCTCTTCGATTACCTCGACGCCCCGGTCGCGCGCATAGGCGCGCTCGACACGCCGGTGCCCTTCGCCCCGGTGCTGGAGCAGTACTATATGCCCAACGCCGCGGACATTATAAGCGCCGCCAAGAAGATGTTCTGATTCCATACCCCAAGCCGCGGCCCGCGTAATACAGCCTATTACGCGGGCCGTATTCGTAGAGGGTAATACAGAAGTGAGCTCATCCCCGGAACGGAGGTGCTTCATGCCATCAATCGGGATAATAGCCAACCCGGCGTCCGGCAAGGACATACGCCGCCTTGTCTCCTACGCCACTACAATAGACAACAACGAAAAGGTAAATATCTGTAAGCGCATAGTCCTCGCCGCACAGGGAATGGGTGTGGACGAGGTCATATTCATGCCGGATACCTTCATGATAGGCTGTGCGGTGCTTGATTCGCTTGAAAGCGACCGGGTGCTGAAGATAAAGCTCAGCCTGCTGGATTTTGAAATTGAGGCGACCATGGAGGACACGGTGCTGGCTGCGCGCATGATGGAGGAGCGCGGCGTGGGCAGCCTGGTGGTGCTCGGCGGCGACGGCACAAGCCGCGCCGCGTCCAAGGGCATAACCTCGACGCCGCTCATGAGCATATCCACCGGCACGAATAACGTCTACCCCGCCATGATGGAGGGTACGGTCGCCGGAATGGCCGCGGCCGCCGCCGCCCTGATGGGCGAGGACGCTAAGAGCTGCTGTGTGCACGACAAGAAGATAACCGTGTACGTGAACGGCGAGGCGCGGGACATCGCGCTTATAGACGCCGTCGTCTCCGACGACTTCTACGCCGGGGCGAAGGCGATATGGGACCCGGAGAGGATACGCCGCATAGTTGTAACGCGCTGCCACCCGGCCACCATAGGCTTCTCCGCCGTCGCGGGCGCGTATGAAATAGTTGAAGACACCGACGACTTCGG
>CALXGL010000210.1 GCA_944387825.1 uncultured Oscillospiraceae bacterium
GAGGGCTACAAAAAAGCCTCGTGTGAGTATACGTATGCCCACTTTACTCATCCCTGCATAAAAAGAGAAGAAAACGATGCCTCTGCTATGGCTCTGCTGGCAGAAAAGCGCCGGCAGAGCCTTATCAGCTATAACCTGGACGAGGAAGACCCAACCGACCCGATAACCTATCTGCCCAAGTACTTCCGCCTCTCCGGCGGGGACTACAGGTCGCTTCTCCATACCGCCGTGGAGTGCTATACGGCAAGAGAGGAGCACTATAAGCGGCGGACTTCGACGTATGTACACAGCTTCCTGCTGAGCGTCGCCCATGAGCATCTGCTGACGGAGTATCAGTGCCGGAGCAACAGCCTGCGCAAGTCCGAGGTGATTGCCGAGCAGCTGTTGAACTATCTCAATCATAACTACTCGCGGCGCATTACAAGCCGGGATATAGCGGAGATGTACGACGTGAATTTCGACTATATTAACCGGGTCTTTTCCAACCTGACAGGCTCGCCCATATTCTCGTACATAAATACCCTGCGCATATATAACGCAAAGCAGCTAATCGCGACTACGGACTTGAAGTTTACCGAGATAGCCTATCTCGTCGGCATAGAGGACAGGTATTACTTTTCAAAGCTGTTCAAAAAGATAACCGGCATGAGCCCAACTGAATACTACCGGGAAGTAAGGGGGCTCTGATATGGACGGACAGTACTTGCACACGGGCTTTCTGAGACTGTGCTGGGATAATCTGCTCAGGCTGATTGCGCTCAACCTGCTGTTCCTTGTGTGCTGTCTGCCGGTGCTGACCATCCCCGCAGCCTTTACCGCCCTGAACCGAGCCTGCCAAAGCCTGCTGTACGGGGAGAACAGCGCCTTCAGACAGTTTTTCCGCAGCCTGAAGGCGAATATTATAAGCGCGCTTCCCCTGGGGCTGCTGTTCGCACTGAGCCTGGCGGTTCTGATATACGGCTGCCTTTTTTACTACAACATCTCCGGGGGGAAAGGCATGGCAATAGCTGCGGCAATATTTTGCCTTGTCTGCGTTTACATACTCTACTGCGCGGGGATTTACGCCTTCGCCATGCTTGCAAGGGTTGAGCTGAAAACCGCAAGCCTCCTCCGAAACGCTTTCATTCTAACCTTCAGGAACACCTCGGTGGTCAAAGCCTGGGGGGCTGCGTCTTTTGCGCTGTTCACGCTATTTGCCGCCTTTTTTCCGTATTCGACGCCCGTGCTCTGCCTTCTTGGGTTTTCCCTGCCCTGCTTTGCGGCGTCAAGAGGCGCGCTGCCGGTAATAGACGATTTGATAGTCAGGAGTGATTGACATGAGTTAGCCATGGTGGAAAGCGCGGGTGTTTTATCAAATATACCCGAGAAGCTTTCAAGACTCAAATGGAGACGGCACCGGGGATATAAACGGTATAATATCACATCTGGACTACCTCAAATGGCTGGGAATAGGAGCGGTCTGGATATGCCCAATCTATGGCTCGCCGAACGCCGACATGGGATGCGACATTCGCAACTGCGAGCAGATAATGACCGAGTTCGGGACAATACGTCAGATTGGTATGTGTGGTTTGTGGAGAGGTAAGAAAGCAATACGAAACAGCCCCGGCGGATTGTCGGGGCTGTTCCCATGTCCGCCAGCGCTGCGCGTCAGGAGCGTCACCACCCTGCCGAGCCTGATTTCGGGAAAGAGCACCCGCAAAAAATGCCGCGCATACTCCGAGTAAGCCCGATTAAACGAATTTGGTGGAAGCGCTGACCGACGGGCGCATCATATGCGGGCAGTGCTCATCCGTCTGTCCGCGGCCGGCATATTGCTCCTTGCAAGTTCCCGGCGGGATGTATATAATATCTCTGTCTTTGGTTAAGGCCTTTCGCCAAGGGGCGCCCCTTGCCGCGCTTGTGTTCCTCACAAGCGCGGCAATCAGAGGAAACGGAGGCGGGAACATGACAGATGAAGAGCTTTACCGCCTCTACCTGGCGGGCTACGACGCAGGGCTCGAGCGCCTGATGGAGCGCTACGGCGACGCGTTGACGCTGTACATAGACGGTTACTTCGGCGACGTACACGAGGCCGAGGACCTGATGATAGAGGTCTTTGCCTACCTGCTGGCGAAAAAGCCGCGCATACGGCCCGGGGCCTTCAAGGCCTATATCTACAAGGCGGCGAGGCACATGGCGCTGCGCTGCAAAAGCCGCCGCCGGCCGGTCTTCAGCCTCGAGGAGCTCGCGGAGGAGCCGGAGGCGGAGCAGCTGGTTGAGGACGCCGCCGGCGGGCGCGAGCGGGCGCGGGTGCTGCGCGAGTGCATGGCGCGGCTCAAGCCGGACTACCGCGAGGCGCTCTACCTCACCTACTTCGAGGGCCTGAGCTACGCCGAGGCCGCCGAGGTCATGAAGAAAAACGTAAAGCAGATAACCAACATGGTCTACCGCGGCAAGCAGAGCCTGCGCGCCCTGCTGGAGAAGGAGGGGATAAGCGATGCGGAGCAATATTGAACGCGCGGCCGCCGCAAAGCGACGCGCCGCCGAGATAGCGCGCAGCCGCCGCGCGGCAAGGGCAAAGCTCGCCGTATTCGCAAGCGCGGCGGCCAGCCTCGCCCTTATAATCGCCGCGGCCTTCGCCATGCCCATGCTCGACGGCTCCGCCGCGATAGTGGGCGCGGAGGGCGCGGGGAGCGTCTTCGTCTCCGGCGCCGCGGGATATATCGTCATAGGCGTCCTGGCCCTCGCGCTCGGCGTCGCCGTGACGCTGCTGGGCGTGAAGCTGCGCGAATACTGGAAGTCGGAGGACGGCGATGATAGAGACAATAGATAACTCGCTCCAGTTCGCCGCGACGCTCGTCTGCTGCGTCATATCCACGGCGCTCCACTTCAAGCGCCGGAGCGCGGAGCACTTCCTGCTCGCCTCCTTCTACGGCTGCTTCACAATGGGGCTTCTGTACTGGACGCTCTACCTCGTGCTGTTCGAGACCACGCCGGGGACCTTCTACGTCTCGGAGATTGTCTGGATTTCAAGCTGCGTCTTCCTCTGCCTGCTGCAATACACGCTCGCAAGCCCGGCGGAGCGGGCCAGCCGCCGCCCGGCGATG
>CALXGL010000211.1 GCA_944387825.1 uncultured Oscillospiraceae bacterium
TTTTCCGCGTTTATCTCAAAGTAGCTCTGAGGATGGTTGCAGGTGGGGCAGACCTCGGGGGCGCTGGTGCCTACGACAATGTGTCCGCAGTTACGGCACTCCCAGACCTTGACCTCGCTCTTGGCAAAGACCTCGGCGGCTTCCACGTTGTGCAGCAGGGCGCGGTAGCGCTCCTCATGGTGCTTCTCTATGGCTGCGACGAGGCGGAATTTGGCGGCAAGCTCGGGGAAGCCCTCCTCTTCTGCGGTCCTGGCGAAGCCGTCGTACATGTCGGTCCACTCATAGTTTTCGCCCTCGGCGGCGTGGAGCAGGTTCTCTGCCGTATTTCCAATGCCGTTCAGCTCCTTGAACCACATTTTGGCGTGTTCTTTTTCGTTGTCGGCAGTCTTCTGGAAGAGCGCGGAGATTTGCTCATAGCCCTCCTTCTTGGCTACGGAGGCAAAGTAGGTGTACTTGTTGCGGGCCTGGCTTTCACCGGCGAAAGCGGCCTCGAGGTTTTTCTCTGTCTGGGTTCCGGCGTATTTGCTCATATTATTTTCCTTCCTTTCTTCGTTGCACGGTATCAGCTGAAGTATCTTTTTTGCCGCTTCCACAGGGAAGCCGGCGGGCGGGCTGGATATGAAGCTTTCGAGCAGCTCGTGTGCGGCGGCGCTCTGCGGGAGCATATAATTTGCTTCGCGCAGCAGGTCTTCGTTTACGAGACGTGTGGATTTGGCTGCTGCGGTAAGCAGACGGGCAAGCCCCTCCGGAGCGCCCTCAGCGAGCTGGAGGGCCAGCTTCTCTTCCGCAGCCTTGCTGCCCGTGAGGGCACGCGAGAGAGCGAGAACAGAGTTGTTTTTCGGCTGCTGAGGAGGATACTGCACCGGCACCATGGAAATCGCGGCGCTGGGGCAGGCGTCGGCACAGTCGCCGCAGCCTATGCACTTTGTTACGTCTATTATGCTGTCCTCCGTATCGGTGGCGCCTGTGGGACAGACATAGAGACACAGACAGTCCTTTGTGCAGAGCCTCAGATTGCGTACAGCGACCTTCTTCATCAGCTGCGCCCCCCTTCAACGCGTTCAAATTTCCATTCAGGCACTTTGCAGACCGGACACAGTTTGGGCGGCTGCGCGCCCAGGTAGACAAAGCCGCATACTGTGCACAGCCAGAGCTGCCTGCCATCAAAGAGCGCCTCGCCCCTGGCATCATACATCTCAAGCAGGGATGAAAGCATGTTTGTGACCTTTTCGCCCCAGGTGCAGACACGCAGAGTGCCCCTGTCGCCTGCGCCGGCGGCTGCTGCGCGCAGGGCGGGATAGCGTTCGTTCAGGTCGGCGCGAAGTTCGGCGGCCAGTGCGGCCACCTCGGATTCGGGTACGGCTGGGGCTGCGGCGGCAAAATAGTCCGCAAGCTCGCGGAAAAGCGCCGCAGCCTCGGCTTCATACTGCTTTTCACAGCCGCGCGCCAGATTGGAGCAAAGCGCGGCCAGTTCGCCGGCGGAGAGGGCTACGGGGATATCGAGCTCCTCCGGCGCGGGCGCAGCCTTTTTGGCCTCAGGTACAGGCGCCGCGGCAGCCTCGGGCTCAAAAGCCCCCTTGGCCGCAGTACAGACAGGACAGCGCCAGTCCTCAGGCAGGGCGTCAAACGGTACGCCTTCCCGCTCTTCATCGTAGACGTAGCCGCAGACCTTACACACGTATTTCACTCACATTCTCCTTTCGGTTTATAAGTTTTTCCGCTCCGCCCGGCATTCGGGACAGAGGTAATATACTTTGAGGTCATAATAGAGAAAGTCCTCACCCAGCTGCCCGCGCAGGGCGGCGCTCAGATCCGCAAAGCTCATGTCGGCAATCCGGCCGCAATTGGCACATACAATGTGGTCATGCCTGACGCTGCGGTCATAGCGGTCCGGAGAACCGTCGAGCGATATGCGGCGGATGAGCCCCTCGTCGGTAAGACGCCGGAGGTTGTTGTAAACCGTGGCCAGCGACACTCCCGGATAGCTTCTGCGCAGCTCGTCATAGACCTGCTCCGCGGTCATGTGCGCTGTTGACTCATTTATCAGCCGGTAAATTTCCCGCTCGTACTTGGTCATGGGCATCAACCTTTTTTAGAATTATTCTAGAAATATTATAACAATTCTAAATATTTTGTCAAGCGGAATATAAAAACAGCCCGTGATTTTTTCACGGGCTGAGATGTTCAAATACTTACACCGCCTTTCTTCGGCGGCACACGCATAGCAAACCCTGCGGCTGCCTATCCACCAAACGCGGCCGGAACCTTGTAAACCGGCGGTTGCGCCTGCTGTTTTCAGCGCTGCCGGCGCTTTTCAAGCTCGCTCACGGCTTCAAGCAGAATGGAGCGCAGCGACCGTTCCGAACGGAAGGGGCTGAAGAACCGGGACTTCGCGTGAACGGCGTCCTGGTGCGCCCTGACGCGCAGCTTGAGATGTTCCCAGCGCACGACGACGTCATATTCGTCCGCAAAGCGCTTGAGCTTGGCGACGAGCTGGGCGGAGTGAACGGCGTCGATTATGAAGACGCCGAAGAAGAGTCCCACAAAGAAGGAGAACGCCAGGTTCACGCTCAGCCAGTGGAGCGCGTCGAGTATGTAAGGGTGGATGGCGAAGTAATAGACGGCCACCAGCAGCGCCCAGGCCACGGAAAACTTCGGGCAGATTATGCCCTGTATGTTGCCCCACTGGTTCCGGTAGTCCCAAAGGCGCAGGTGCAGAATCTTGAGCGTCATAAGGCCGGCGATGTATTCTATAACCGTCATGGCCACGGCGCCCGTGAGGAAGAGCGCGGCGCGCGTCCAGAACACGCTCTCGAAGACGCTGTACTTCTCGAGCGAGACTATGAGGTACATGGCCGTGAGCCCGAGACCGTAGAGCGGTACCCAGGGACCTGTGCAGAAGCCGGGGTTTATCCATTTGCGTTCCGGATTGGCCGAGGAGAAGAAGCGGCGGAATATCAGCTCTATGCACCACCCGGCTATTGAGCCAAGGCAGAAAAGAAAGGACAGTATCAGAAACTGGGGCATTACTAATCCAATCTGGCCTTGGCAAGGATGCCTATGCCGAGGGCATAGGGGCCGGTATGGACGGCTATTACGGAGCTGATATGCGTAATGTGTATCTCTCCGCCGCCGCCGAGACCGAGCTCGTCGAGCAGCGATTCAACGCGGGCTCTGAACTCAACGGCTTCATTGTAATCGTAGCCGTAGCCCAGGCAAATCTCAAACTGGTCGCGGCTGGTGAAGGTCTCGCTGAGATAGTCGCGGGCGTTTTTGAGCGTCTTTTCCAGGCTCTTTGCCCTGCCGCGGGCCACGCCGCCCAGGAAAATTTCGCCCTCCTTGAGCGTTATAACCGGCCGGATGCCGAGCACGCCGCTGACCTTCCCGGCCAGACGGCCTATGCGGCCGCCGTGGCTGAGATAGTCGATGCCGCCTATGGTGAAGAATATGCGGCCGCTGGGCCTTATCTCAAGCAGGCGCTTTACAGTCTCCTCATAGCTGACGCCGGCGTCGCGCATATTGCAGGCTTCAAGGACCATCAGCCCCTGCAGCACGGTGTTGACCATGGAGTTGAGCACGGTTATCTCCGCGTCCGGATAGTCCTCGCGCAGCAGATCCAGCGCTATGCGCGCAGTCTGATAGGAGTTGGAGAACTTCTCGGTTATGCACAGGACAACTGCCTTTTCCCCGGCCTTCGCGATTTCGGTAAAGACCTTAAGATAGTCCTGTGTGGACGGCGTGGAGCTGCTGGGATATACGCCAGGATGAGCAACCATCCATTCATAGAACTCATCGTCCCCTATATCCACGTTCTGCTGGAGATAGCTGCCGCTGCCGAGCATTACGAAGAAATTAATTACCGTGATGCCCCTGGCTTTTATGACCTCGGGCGGCAAATCGCCGGAACCGTCCGTAATCACCCTGAAAGCGTCCATGTGCATGACCTCGATTCTTTATGGCATATAACTGCCCCTGAAACGGCTGAGCGATTCAGGGGCATGGCGGAGAGGATGGGATTCGAACCCATGGCCCGTTGCCGGGTCACCGGTTTTCAAGACCGGCTCCTTAAACCACTCGGACACCTCTCCACAGGCTGACGCTTTATTATAACATTTAATCGCTTTTTTACAAGGGTGAAAAGCTCAATGCTTGTGAATTTTCCGTTAAGTATTGACTCGGAGCGGGCCTGGGGGTTTAATAATGGCATACGGCGGAAAACGCCGGAGGAGCGAGAAGAGCCTGGCTGCGCGTAGGCTTGCGACTCCCGGCGGAGCCGGCAGGGAGGCTGAGTATGACAAAAACCAATGCAATGCGGCTGCTGGACGCCGCGGGAATACCGTACCGCACGGCGGAATATGAGTACGATGAAAGCGACCTTTCGGGCAGGCACGCGGCGGAACAGGTGGACATGCCGGCCGAACAGGTGTTCAAAACCCTGGTGACGCGGGGGGATAAGACCGGCCTGCTGGTCTTCTGCATACCCGTCCTGGACGAGCTGGACCTGCGCCGCGCGGCGCAGGTATCCGGGAACAAGAGGCTGGAGATGATACACGTAAAGGAACTGCTGCCGCTCACGGGCTATATGCGCGGCGGCTGCTCGCCGATAGGCATGAAGAAAAAATATCCGACGTACCTGGATGAAACCTATATCCTGTTCGACGAGATAGCGGTCAGCGCCGGCATGAGGGGAGAGCAGATAATCCTGAACCCCGAGGACCTGGCCCGCTACCTGGACGCAAAGGTATACTGAACGGGCGTTGACAGATGCGTCTCTGCGTGATATGATGAGCGTAACTAAAGTTACGACAGGAGAAAAAGATATGGAAGAGAAAAAGGAGCGGGCGGAAGTCAAGCCGGTCAAGGAGCGCCGCGCAAAGGAGAAGGCGCCCAAGCCGCCGAAGGCCCCGCGCGAGGAAAAACCAAAGCGCCGTGAGCGCGTCCTGGATGCGGCGGACACCTTTGTCCCCGCCGGCGAGGAGACGATGAACGACGTTTTCCGAAAACGTCTGGCCTATCTGATGAACGGAAATAATTCTTCGGGCAAGGCGGTGAACATCCAGGAGCTGGCCGACGCCGTAGGGGTGTCGCGCCCCGCGATACGCAAGTATCTCAAGCCCAAGGGCGGAGCGCCTACCACTCCAAGCGCGTCCACGGTGTGCGAAATAGCGCGCTATTTCGGCACGACGCCGGACTTCCTGCTCGGCTTCGACGAGCCGGACACGGACGCCTCGAGGAAGGCCATGGAAAGCGATTACTATAACGCCCTCGGGCTCAACCAGCGCACGATAGACCGTCTGCGCGCGCTGCGCGAAAAGCAGGCGGACGACCATGTTTCAGATAAAGCCGCCGCCCTGCTGGCCATGCTGGACAGGATAATCTGCGATTTCGCGGAGGACGCGGAGAAGCTGCTTCAGATTAAATAATATTATGTAAACTCGAAGCACAGTGCTCTTGACAAGCCGGCGCATATGCTATATAATCGTCCGGTAAATAGGCGAAGACGGGCAGGAGTAGGCGTTTGCCGATGCGAAGAGAGAGGGCGTTGGGTGCAAGTCCCTCGTGAGGCGGCGCTGAAGGTCGGCCCCGAGCCGCGCGGCTGAAGGGCTGCGGAGCTTTCGAGGGCGCGCAGCGCGTTCCCGGGAAGCGGGCCGCAGACGTTTAAGCCCGCCGGGCGCTCCCGTTACAGAGCCGAGAGTGTCATGCTTTTCAGCATGGAATTCAGGTGGTACCACGCTTAGATTTAAGCGCCCTGGAGCAGTACGCTCCGGGGCGTTTTTGCTTTGCC
>CALXGL010000212.1 GCA_944387825.1 uncultured Oscillospiraceae bacterium
GTTCCGCTTTTGTAGAAAGCAATTTTAGTATTTATTGCCCCTCCGTTGCCAATATTTGTTATTTCTAAAGGTATGGATACAAAAGGCTCTGATGTAAGTAACCATCTATTATTATTGTCTTTTCGCCATGCGAATCCGTTCTTTTCGACAACCTGTTGCAGACTATCATCTAACTCGACTTTGTAGTTTATTTTACCTTCTTCATCAATTACGATATAGAATTTTTTCAGCTTATACTCTTCATATAAATTAGAAACTTCCTCTGATTCCTCATGAGTTTTCGCTTGGGCGTCACCAAATGATAAGATATTAAACTTTGACCGTGTCCGAAGTTCTGTCAAAGCAAATAATGGACGGACTTTGTTCCGCTCATCATTTCGGTAGTTTCTTTGGGCGTGTTCAACAGAAGCATAGACTCCTATTATAGTCGCTACCGATGCGAGCAAGGCACCATAATACGAAAGAGCATCACCCGCTGTCCATTCCGCAACAAGTATGTTCCAAGGCGAATGTAATTTAAAAAGAATATTTATGATAAGCGGTACTAGAAAAATTAGACATATTGCTAAACAAATTATAGCAATTCTCTTTTTCCATAAACTATTTTTCATGGTGGCTCCACCGCTTCTTTCCTCAACCTTCTTGACTCTGCAATTTTAGCAACTTGGAATATGCACTCACTTTATCAGACGCGTTGCTCCTGCCCCCGGCTCAGCTCTGCAAGCGCCTCACCCTCAAACGCACGCACCTCATTCAAGCACCCATCCAGCCCGGCGAAGAGTGCGGCTTCGTCTATAGGGTCGGCGACGGGGACGGAGGAGGTCTTGAATGTTACTCGCCACTGCCAGCCAGTGGGGATGGGGTCGATGTGGGTGAGTGCGTCGATGCGCTCGCATTGGGCGCGCAGGGTGTCTGGAATGTTGTGCGCACTGAATGAGAGCTGGATGCGCACGTTCTCGCCGTCGCGGTTGACAATCTCGTAGAAATAGTGATTCGGCGTATTCCAGCCGCTGAGCGCTTCGGGGGCATCAGGCAGCAGGACAGACATCGTTTCAGTCGTGAAGCGCGTGCAGGAGCGGGAACTTTTGGCGAGGCTCAACTTTATCTCCGGGCGGTTGACGGCCCAGCGGCGCAGCGCACCAGCGATGCGCATTAAACGCACCTCACGGCTGTTTTCGTCTACCAGATACGGCAGCAGCGCCGAACACAACCGTTCGCTCCACTCAGCGTGAAACTTCGCCATAGCGGGCCAGTCGGACTCATTCGTCACGCTCACGCCGTCGATTGCGCAGCTTATAACCGACGCCTTGCTGTCTCCCGCTCGTTCCCAGCTGAGGGCAGCTCCGACGCCGGATTCTATCTCCTGCCGGTGAGCAAGCAGACGGTCAAATATGGCCAGGTTTTTGCCCAAATCCGGGAGGGATATGACGAACTCGGCGCGGGCGGCGTCGTAGTTGGCGATGCAGCGGACGGATAATCCGGCAACGCCAAAGTAGCCTGTTATTGTGTTAGAGACGCCGGGGTTGACGCTGCTGAACGCGCCGCTGTTGATGTTCTGCATCTGGATGAGCGGCAGGGCGTAAGTCCAGTATGCGCGGCGCTTTTCACGCAGGCCGCTCTCGCCGCCGCTTGACGTTTCCGCGTCGTGCAGATAGAATACCAGCTCGTCCGCGTCCACGCCGTACAGCGCGAACAGACGACGGAGGATGTTCAGCTTGGCGTTTGTGCTGGTGTTTTTCTCTATGTACAGCCCCTCGTCTATCCGGAGGACGGTGCGCAGGCCGTCAGCGCTGCCGGACACATAAGCGGAAACGTCCCCCGTGCTGTCCGGCGAGGCGAGGGCGTAGAGCACGGATTTGTCCCGCGCGTGCAGCTCCCGCACCACGCGCTCGAACATCTCGGCCCAGTTTGAAACTGGCTGTTCCACGCCGAAAAAGCTGTATTTCTGCACCCAGCGCCCGGTAAGATTAGCATCCTCATCGCCGAGCGAGCAGGAGTCAAGCTCGCGTCGCGCAGGGACGAAGTCCGTATTTGGATATGCCCATATCTTGCCGCGGGCGTACTCGACCATCTCTCGGCTGCGCGCCTCGATCTCTGGGAGCGTCCAACGCTCGAGCTGAGCAAGACGCTGGTTTATTCTCAGCCCGCTGGCCTTGTAGCCGCCATCGGGGTCGTCGCGCTTTTCTATGAACGTCGCGTTGCTCAGGTGCGGGTTATAGCCGGAGAGGGTCAGATTGGCGAGTCGGTGCTGCCAGGTGTCGTGTATCTGCGCACAGTCCGCGCCCAAATCCTTTACCCATGAGGGCGTGAGGTGCTGTGGCATGATGTGCTCGATGGAGTACACGCCGGTGTCCAGCAGAGTGTAGACGTCCTTGATCTCGACGGTGCCGTAGTTTTCAAAGCGCTCGAAGATGTAGTCCCTGTATCGCCCACGCATTAGGTAGACCTGCTTTCTCGCGAGCGCGGCTGTGAACTCTCCGTCATCTGGGAAACGCCCGCTGTCGCGCTTGGCGAGCAGAGCATAGACAAACTTGTCCACATATCTGTCTGCACTGCCGTCGTAGCGGAGTATCTCGCGGTTTAGGGTGAGGAAAATTTTGTTCAGCGCGTTCGTCGGAACCTCGCAGATATTGCGCCGGAACAGGTAGGTTTCAACAGTGAGAAACACCCTTAGCACATCGCCCGCCGGGAGAAACCCATCATGATTCAGCCGCAGCACCTCCATAAGGTAGGGCCGCGTGACGGTTATCTCAAGCCGCTTCATGCGGTAGAGGCAGTCGTCGAGCCCGGAGACGCCGAGGCCACTCCTGCAGGTGAGCAGCTTTTCATAGAGCCGAGCATAACTCAGCATATCCCCGAGGAGGGCTTCAATGCTCAGAGCGGAGTCCTCGGCATAGCGCTTGAACACCTGATAGACGGCCTTTACCGTGGGCGTGGCCTGCATTTTTATGCTCAGGTAGTCGCGGACGAAAGCGCTGACGTCGCCGCCTGTGCAGCGCTCCAGCTTGAGCCAATAGTTGTCGTAGAGTCGGTTCTGTTCCCGTAGCGGCTGGCTCATAAGCACGTAATTGCGAATCTTGTCGCCCTCGTCCAGCGCGAGGCCAGTGGAGTTGAGGCTCTCGAATATGAGCTGGGCGTTGTCGCCGGAGTCGAGGGTTATACAGATGACTTCAAGCTTGCACATGGCGGCGTACAGCTCGTCGATGGAAACGGCACGCTTTTGCAGCTCGGTGTAGAAGTAATTGTAGTTGTGCGTGAGGGTGGAGGTCTGGTCGTAGTCCTCGGCGTCGCCGAAAAGTTTTTCAAAGGCCGCGCGGTCGGTCTTGACGGGACGCAGCTTTATTCTGTCATCCTCGCGCGCCCAGGGGGAGATAATATACTGCTCTATCTGCACATCGAGATGGTTTTCAGCAGAATCCGCAAGCCCGCTGCGGAGCAGGTTGCGCATGGCAAGAAGCAGCAGCGTGACCGTGGTGAGGCGTTGCTGCCCGTCAATGATGGTGTAGTCTGTGCGCGCGCCGTTGCCCTCAACATCGCAGACAATGCTGCCGAAGAAGTGGCTCGGGCGGTTTTGCCTTACAACTTTTATGAGGTCGTCGTAGAGCTGAGCGCAATTCTCCTGCTTCCAGTCATAGCTGCGCTGGTAAACAGGGATGATAAAGCGGTTGCCCTTGCCCTCCATAAAGTTCATCAGCCATGTTTCGGAACCCTTCATGCGCTCAACCCCCAGATTTCGGCGATATTATGTTTATTGTAGCACAAAGGAGCAGCGGGTGCCATATTGTTTGTGAAATATCCGCTGTTTTCTGAGCTGAATTGTTTACAAGATTTCGCCATGCTGGTAGAATGAAAATAACTGAAAATGGGAGGGCGCATCTATGGACGATCTCATGGCAAGGACGATGGTGGAAAACCTGAGCATCGGCATTGACCCGATAACTGGGCGTGTGCTGCCTAAGTACGATTCATGCGCAAATGAGGTCGTGCAGGAGGCGTTGCGCACGGTTCTCGACAACTGCTCGCTGGAGTCATACGGTA
>CALXGL010000213.1 GCA_944387825.1 uncultured Oscillospiraceae bacterium
CGTGGACAAGACCGGCACGGTGACGGAGAACAAGATGACCGTCGAGGACGTAGTCGAGCTCTGCCCCGACCGGTATATAGAGAGCGACATACGCCTTATCATGGCCGACTACGTCGCCGCCATGAGCGCGGATAACGACACCATGGCCGCCCTGCGCCGCTATTTCACCGGCGAGGTAAAGCAGCAGGCCGAGAAGGCCCTGCCCTTCACGAGCGCGAAGAAGTACGGCGGCGTCAGCTTCCACGAGGATGAAACCTATCTGCTCGGCGCGCCGGACGTGCTGCTCGGCGACAGGTACGGCGAATACGCCGACAGGATAGACGCATACTCCGCCAAGGGCTGCCGCGTGCTGCTGCTCGCGCTCTACGACGGCTCGCTGGACGACGAGCGCCCCACGGAGCCGCTCATGCCCCTCGCGCTCATACTGCTGGCCAACAAGATACGCCCCGAGGCGCCTGACACCTTCAAATACTTCGCCGAGCAGGGCGTGACCGTCAAGGTTATCTCCGGGGACAACGCCATGGCCGTCAGCGAGGTCGCAAAGCGCGCCGGCATTGCGGGCGCGGAGAAGTACGTAGACGCGCGCACGCTCCAGACCGACGAGGACATAGCCGAGGCGATAGAGAGCTACAACGTCTTCGGCCGCGTCACCCCCGACCAGAAGCGCAAATTCGTCCGCGCGCTGAAATCCCACGGGCACACCGTCGCCATGACCGGCGACGGCGTCAACGACGTGCTCGCGCTCAAGGAGGCCGACTGCTCCGTCGCCATGGCCTCCGGCTCGGACGCCGCCAGCCAGGTGAGCCACATAGTGCTGCTGGAGAACAACTTTGCCAGTATGCCCAGCGTGGTCGCCGAGGGCCGCCGCGTAATAAACAATATAGAGCGCTCCGCGGCGCTCTATCTCACCAAGAATCTGTTCAGCCTCACCTTTGCGCTCGTCTCGCTCATATTCACGCTGCCCTTCCCGGTCACAAGCGCGCAGATGAGCCTCATATCCACCGTGACCATAGGCATACCGAGCTTTGTCATGGCAATGGAGCCGAACACCTCGCGCATAAAGGGCCGCTTCCTGCCGAACGTCATATACCACGCCTTCCCGGGCGGTATGACGGATTTCCTGCTGATACTCGGCGTGGTGCTCTTCTGCACCGTCTTTGAAATAGGCGAGAATATGATGGGCACCGTGTGCACCCTCGTCATGAGCATAGTCGGCCTGCTCGTAGTCCACCGGCTCTGCATCCCATACAATCTGCTGCACAAGGCGCTTATGGTGACGCTTATAGTCATATTCGCCGTCTGCATTATCTTTGTGCCGGGAATGTTCTCGCTTACGAACGTGGACTTTGGCGGCACGCTTGTCCTGATTGTCTTTTCGCTGCTGGCCTGGCCGGCGCTCAAGGCCATATCCATGGCCGAGGACAAGGTCTGCTCCAGCCTGCGCGGACTCAAAAAGCCAGGGCGTCACGCGGCCGAAAAGGGCTCGCACGTCTCGAGGGCTAAAAAACGCCGCTGATATCTATTTCGCCCCGCGGCACCTTTGACCAGCTGAAGCCGGCCACAAGCTCGGAAGCCTTTACGGGTTCGGGGCGGTCTATGAGCCCGCAGAGATAGGCGAGCCGGCCGCAGAGCTCTTCCGGAGTATACCGCTCGCGCAGCTCGGCCATGTTGAGGTCGCCGTCGCGCTTGGAGAGCTTGCGTCCGTCGGGCGCGGTGAGCAGGGGAGCGTGAGCGTAGTCCGGGGCTGTCATGCCCAGGGTCTCTATGAGCCACTTCTGCCGGGGCGCGCTGGAGAGCAGATCCTCCGCCCGCACGACGCGCGTCACGCCCATGAGCGCGTCGTCCACGCTGACGGCCAGCTGGTAAGCGAAGACGCCGTCTGAGCGCCGCACGATAAAATCTCCGCCTTCCCGCGCAAGGTTCTGCTTGTATTTGCCAAGATGTCCGTCTATAATTGTCACAGTTTCATCCGGGACGGCTGCCTTGTACGCAGGCGGACGCTTGCCGTGCAGCCGCTCCGCCAGCTCGGGAGCGGAGAGGGAGCGGCACCTGCAGGAACCGGGATGCGCCTCGCCCGGGTGCGGCGCGCTTGCCGCGAGCCTTTCCGCGCGGGAGCACCAGCAGCGGTATATGAGCCCGCGGCTTTCAAGCTCATCGAAGGCGGCGCGGTAATATTCCGTGCGTTCGCCCTGGCTGAAGCCCGCGTTTTCCGGCCAGCCGGCGTCCCAGTCAAGACCCAGCCAGCGCAGGTCCCCGGCCATGAGCTCGGCGTAGTCCATATAGCTCCGCTCGGGGTCGAGATCCTCGAGGCGGAAGATAATCTCGCCGCCCAGGCTGCGCGCGTCCAGCCACGCGAGCAGGCTGGAGGCCATGTTCCCCAAATGCAGCCGGCCGCTTGGACTGGGTGCAAAGCGGCCGCGAATAATTCCGGACATATTTCATCACCGTTGACTTTCAGTTGATAATCGTATTTTAACATACCTGCGCAGCAACCCTCAAGGAGTGAAAAATATAATTTATAAGGTTTTTGGCACAGTCAGAGACTTTGTGTGTACGCACAGATACTGCTGGCTGGTTTTGTATTTTCCCGTGTATGTCCTGGCGTTCTTCATAATAGAGCAGAATACGCCGACAAGCGGGTACTGGGTAACGGACTTGCCCATAGACAACCATATACCTTTCGTTCCGGGCTTCGCGGTTTTCTACATCATCTGGTATCCTCTGTTCGCCGCGGCGGGAATACCCACGCTCATAAAGGACGGCGCGGCCTTCAAGCGCTGGATGGCCTACCTCATGATTACCCTCTCCAGCACGCTCATTTTCGACGTGATTGTTCCGAACGGGCAGCATCTGCGGCCCGGAAACGTGGAGATAGACGGACTCGGGACCTGGATTATGAGCATAATCTGGGCGGCGGACACGCCCACCAACGTGTTCCCCAGCATGCATGTGCTCGGCTGCCTTGGCGACATCGCCTGCTGCTTCGACAGCAGTGTTTTCAAGCCCTGGCACCGCGCGGTCATAACCGCGGCCTGCGTACTGTGCATGGCCAGCACGGTGCTCGTGAAGCAGCACGCGTTTATAGATACGGTCGGCGCGGTGGCCTTCGCCGTGCCCGTGCTGCTGGTTGTGTACAGAAGACGTATTTTCAGAAAATCCGAACCCGAGAGTCCCGCAATATAAAATCCGTCCCCGGCTGGCGCAGCCGGGGACGTTTTGCTTTTATTTTCCGCACAGGCGCTTTATGAGCGCCCAGCGGCTGTCGGCGGAGGCCTGCAGGGCGTTCAGCTCCGCTTCGCCCAGGCCGGCGAATTTGCCTATGCCATTTACGAATTCGCTCACCGCAATCGGCTCGCGGTTGTCAAAGCTCAGGTAGTACTTCCCGCGCTCGCACTCCCAGAG
The DNA here is from genome assembly GCA_944387825.1 of uncultured Oscillospiraceae bacterium. GTDB lineage: Bacteria > Bacillota > Clostridia > Oscillospirales > Oscillospiraceae > Scatomorpha. Next base: position 3,403 of record CALXGL010000213.1, read on the forward strand.
CGGGAAAATGTTGCTCTGCACGGCGCGGCGGGCGCCGGCGATACTCTCGTCAGGCCTGAAGCTCCAGCCCGTGGGGCAGGGCGAGAAGATGTGGATGTAGGCAAAGCCGCGCTTGGAGCACTCGAGGCCGCGCTTTATCTTGGCCGTCATGTCCATCATGTGGCTCGGGCTGGCCGTGGCGCAGTACTCAATGTTGTGCATGGCCATGATAAGCGGGACGTACTTGGCGCCCTGCTCCTTGCCGTTTATCGCGCTGCCCGCCGGAGTGGTGGAGGTGCGCGAGCCGAGACTCGTGGTGGAAGAGCGCTGGAAGCCCGTGTTCATATAGCCTTCGTTGTCGTAGCAGACGTAGAGCATTTTCGCGCCGCGCTCCGCCGCGCCGGAGAGGCTCTGGAAGCCGCAGTCGGCGGTCGCGCCGTCGCCCGCGATGGCGACAATGTTGACGTCAGTCCTGCCCTTGCGCTGATAGATTTCGCTCACGCCGGACATGAAGCTCGCCGTGTTGTCCAGCAGCGTTATGTGTATGGGCGCGGTGCAGCCGTTCTGATAGCTCCAGCCGTCCACGCCCGCGCCCGCCATGCAGCCGGGCGGCACGGCGAAAACGCTGTTGTTCCCCGCCAGCTGCATGACGCGGCGGGTTATGAGTTCGCCGCCGCAGCCCTGACAGGCGGAGGAGCCCGGCGTCATGACCTGGGGCAGTTTCTTTATGGTGTCTATATAGCTCATTGTTACGCCTCCCCTCAGTCCGTGAGCCAGAACGTCTCCGCCCTGCCCGGGGCCGCAAGGCCCGCCAGCCTGAGCGCCGTTTCGCGCAGATGTGCCATGGATATGTCCGCCCCGCCGAGGCCGCCTATAGCGGAGAAGTGCGCTTTGCCCGCGATAGACTCGCCCAGCGCGGCGCAGGTCTCGACGTACATCGGCCCGGCGTCCCAGCCGAAGCTCACCGAGCGGTCGACGACGGCGAAGCCCTTCACTCCCGTGAGCGCCTCTTTAACCCGCTCTGCCGGGAAGGGCCGGATGAAGCGCAGCTTGACGACGCCGGCCCTTATGCCGCGCTCGCGCGCCTCGTCGACGGCGTCGCGCGCCGTGCCTGTCATGCCGCCCACGGTGACGAGGGCGAAGTCCGCGTCCTCCATGCGGTAGGTGTCTATGCAGCCGCCGTAGCTCCGGCCGAAAGCGGCGGCGAATTTGGCGTCCACCTCGTCTATGACCTCGCGGGCCGCCTTCATGCTCTCAAGGTGGCCGCGGCGGTA
>CALXGL010000214.1 GCA_944387825.1 uncultured Oscillospiraceae bacterium
GCGTCCGTATCGGCCGCTATTTCCTCCTCCGTGACCTCCTCTATCTCCTGGAGCTCCTCCAGCGCGGGCAGTGCGTCGTCGTCAAGGGGCGGCAGAATATCTTCGCCGGCGGTGTCTATGCCGAGATCCTCCAGCTTGTCGTAGAACTTGTCCAGTTCATCCGGCTCAAGCTTGAGATCGTCGAGAGTGTCCATGAGCTCCTTACTGGTGAGCTTGCCGGCCTTCTTGCCCTTTTCAATAAGGGCGTTGAGCTTTTCTTCCTTATACTTGGCGAGCTCCGCCGGGTCTTCCGGCATGGTATCGGCGGCGGGCTTTTCGGAATGGTCGGCGGCCCTGCGGCGCGTGCGCGGCTTCTCCTGCGCAGGCTCGGCCGGGAGCTTTACGTTCTCGATTTCCCTGTCTTTTTCCTTGGTATCAGGCATGTCTTATCCTCCGTAACCCTTGGTTTCCTTTAACTTGGCGGCCACGGCGCGCAGGTCGCTTGTGTCCTGCGGGTGGCTCTCGCGTGAGATTTTTTGTATGTAATCCGCCAGGGCCTTTTGCCCGTTGGCGGCGGATACCGGTTCCTGTATGATGTTGGTGTAGAGACTTACTTCGTCGGGCGTGAGAGACGCGCTCATCGCGGCGGCGCTCGCGTCCAGCCCGGAACGGCTCAGCGAGAGCATGGTCTCATATATGTGCCGCAGCTCCGGGGAGGAAAAATCCTCCGGATTGGGCTCCAGGCCGCCGCGAAACAGTTCGGGGGACTGGTTCAGCAGGCGTATGATTCCCGTTTCCGCCGCCGCGGAGGCGGGGTTCGCGTATTTTATCGGCACGCCGGCCGGCTGAGCCTGCCTGAGCGGACGCGTGTCCTCGCGCTCGCGCCGCCGTGTGGCGCTGCGGTCCTGCCTGCGCCGCGCGAGCTTTACCGAGTCGCGCACGGCGTCGGCCGATACGGAGCACTGCTCCGCCACCCTCATGGAGTAGACCTCGCGCGCCACGCTGTCCGGAAGCGTAGCTATAAGCCGTGAGGCCTCCTTCAGATAGCCGACCTTGCCCTCGTCCGTGCCGAGGTCAAAACCGTCGGCGGCGCGCTGCAGGCGGTATTCCACGCCGTTTTCGCTCTCCTCTATGAGGGCGCGGAAGGCCTCGGCCCCCCTGGTCTTTATGAACTCGTCGGGGTCCTTGGCGCCCGGCACGGTCACAACGCGCACGGTCAGCTCCAGCTTTTCCAGCATCGGTATCGCGCGCTGGGCGGCTTTGCGGCCCGCGGTGTCGGCGTCGTAGCAGATTACGGCCTCTTTTGTATATCGCGACAGCAGCCGGGCCTGCTCGCCCGTGAGCGAGGTGCCCAGGGATGCGACGGCGGAATCAAAACCGGCCTGATGCAGCGAGACGACGTCAATATTGCCCTCAACGAGAATAATGTACCCGGCTTTAGACTTTTTAGCCAGATTTAAGCCAAAAAGATTGTGACTTTTACTGAAAACGGGCGTGTCGGGGCTGTTGAGATACTTCGGCTCGCCGTCTCCGAGAATGCGGCCGGAAAAGGCGACTACGTTTCCGCGTACATCTATTACGGGGAACATGAGCCGGTTGCGGAAAGCGTCGTATACTCCGCCTCTCTTCCCGCTCTTTGCAAGGCCGGCCAGAACCAGCTCGCGCTCGGTATAACCCTTGTCCTTCATCGCGCGGGTAAGGCCTTCCCAGCCGTCCGGCGCGAAGCCCAGCCCGAAGTTCTTCGCGACGCGCGGCGAGATTTGGCGCCGGCTCATATAGTCGAGCGCGGCCTGCCCCTCGTTTGTGGAGAGCTGCGAGTAAAAGAACCTGGCCGCCTCGCGGTTGAGATTCAGAAGCCGTTCGCGCCGGCCGCGGTTCGGGTCGGCGTTCTGCTCCGGTACGGCCATGCCGGCGCGGCGTGCAAGGAATTCGACCGCTTCAGGGAAGCTGAGCCGTTCTATTTCCATTATAAAGTTTATTACGCTGCCGCCCTTGCCGCAGCCGAAGCAGTGATATATCTGCTTGGCGGGCGAGACGGAAAAGCTGGGAGTCTTTTCACTGTGGAAGGGGCAGAGCCCGAAGAGATTTTGGCCGGAGCGCTTCGTGAGCGCCACATATTCGCCCACGACGTCCTCAATGGGATTGCGTTCCGCCAGCTCCTGCAAAAATTCGGCCGAGAACGCCATGCGCTCACCTCCAGACTATCACCGCACCTGCCAGGAGCGCGGTATAAACAAATCCATATATACGTCTATCACATACTTGTCGGTCATGCCGGAGACGTAGTCGGTGACCGCCCGCTCAAGCCCGTCCTCCTCGGCTATGCGCTGATAGTCCTCGGGCAGGAGCCTGGGGCTGCGCACATAGTGCCTCCAAATGTTCAGCAGTATGTCGCCGACCTTGCTCTCTTCGCCCTTGGCCACTGGATTCCTGTATACCTCGGAGTACATGAAGTCCGTAAATACCTGTACGGCCTCGGTTATGCCGGGCGACATCAGTATGACGTCCTGCCCCCGGCTCGTCTCTATGACGTCGGTGACAATGGAGTTTATACGTCGGCTGTTGCGCTCGCCGAGGCGCTCGCGCACAATCTCCGGCTCGTCGCCCGGCGCCAGGATGCCGGCGCGCTCGGCGTCGTCAAGGTCGTGATTTATGTAGGCAATGCGGTCGGACAGGCGGACAACGTCCGCCTCCAGACTTCCGCGGGGGATGCCGGTCGTGTGGTTGAGTATTCCAGTACGGGTTTCATTGCACAGATTGAGTCCGCGGCCGTCCTTCTCCAGCCTGTCCACCACGCGTAGGCCCTGCTCATAGTGCCGGAAGCCGCCGGGGAAAATCTCGTTGAGCGCGCGCTCGCCCGCGTGGCCGAAGGGCGTGTGTCCCAGGTCGTGACCGAGAGCTATTGCCTCCGTCAGGTCCTCGTTGAGCCTCAGCGCCCGGGAGATTGTACGCGCTATGCGCGCAACCTCAAGCGTATGCGTAAGGCGCGTGCGGTAGTGGTCGCCCTCCGGCTGAAGGAAAACCTGAGTCTTGTGTTTGAGGCGGCGGAAAGCCTTGCAGTGCGTAATCCGATCTATGTCCCGCTGAAAGCAGGTGCGCAGAGCGCACTCGGCTTCAGCCGCGGGGCGGCCCGAGCTTTCCGCGGCGCGCACGCCGAGAGGGCCGACAAGGACGAGCTCGTCCCTTTCTCTGTCTTCTCTTGGACAGGCCATAAGGCGCACACCTCCTCTGCAATATACCTAATACGCCGTCCGCGGCGGAAAACCCTCTTTCCGCGAAAAAATTTTTTTATTCTTTTGACTGAGATATTCAATCCGCTCCGGACTCAAGCTTCAGCGGCCGGAACACGCTGCCGTGTACGTCGAGGCGCGCCGCGCCGGCGCTCAAATCAGAAAGCCTGCCGGCGAATTCCTCCGGTACTCCGGAGGGCAGAAGACAGGAGATTATGACGTGCTCTCCGAAGTCGCCGGAGAGCTCCGCGGCTCCGCAGGCCTCCAGGAGCCGGCGTATGCGCTCATACTGGGCGTAGGAGCACTCGACCGAAGCGGCGGCCCACTCGGCCATGCGCGCCTTGCCGGCAGCCTCCAGCGCCAGCGCGGCGGCCTTCGAATACGCGCGCACAAGCCCGCCGGAGCCGAGCAGAATGCCGCCGAAATACCGCGTGACCACGCACACAACGTCGCAGACCCCGGCGGAGCGGAACACATTCAGCGTGGGCTGGCCCGAAGTGCCCCCGGGCTCGCCGTCGTCGGACCAGCGCATCTGACCGTCCGAAAGGACATAGGCCCAGACGTTGTGCGTGGCGTCCGAATATTTCCTGCGTACGGCGTCCACAAACTGCATGGCCTCCGACACGCTGGAGACATACTGAACCTGCCCTATGAAGTGTGACTTTTTGTCCACATATTCAGCTTCACCATATCCGGCTGGGATAATATAGTCCGACATTCTCCACCTCTGAATATAATGCGGTTTAATTTAAAATTATATCAAATTTTGCTCAAAAATGCAAGCGGACGCGAGGGAGCAAAAGCGAGGCAAAATATAAAATATTGTTGACATTGGCGAGCTTATCTATTATAATACCAAAGCTAGCCTCTTGATGGCTTTGCGTCTTCTTCCCGAAAGCGGCTGGAGGTGTACGATGAAGCTCGATTTGCGGGAAATACTCGATACACCGGGCGCCCGGCTTCCGTTTGAGCGTGAGCTGGACACTGAAAGGCTGGATTTCGGTTCCGTCCTCGGCTATACCGGACCCGTGACAGCCGTGGGCGAGGTTGTGAACAGCGCGGGAGTGCTCAGCGTATTCGGCGAAATTGACGCCGGCATGCGCTGCGTATGCGACCGCTGCGGTACGGAGTTCACGCTTGAGCGCCGTGTGCCGGTGGACGTGCCGGTCGTGCCGGAGGAAGAGGGCGAGTCGTCGGATACCGAGGCCTTCGCGCTTGAGGGCGACTGTCTGGACATAGACGACCTGCTGGAGACTGTGTTCATACTGGATATGCCCACAAAGCTTTTGTGCCGGGACGACTGCAGGGGCCTTTGCCCCAGATGCGGCAAAAACCTCAACGAGGGGCCTTGCGGCTGCCGGCCGGAAACTGATCCAAGGTTTGCTGTATTGGAGCAGCTTTTGGATAAATAAAACTATTACGCTGCTCGTCACAGCTATCACAGGAGGTGTAACCATGGCAGTTCCCAAGAGTAAAGTGTCCCGCCAGAGGCGTGACAAGAGGCGCTCTTCCGTTTGGAAGCTCACCGCGCCGCAAATAGTCAAGTGCCCCAACTGCGGCGCTTACCACCTGCCCCACCGCGCCTGCAAGGCCTGCGGCCAGTACAACGGGCGCGTGGTCCTCAAGGTCGAGGAGAGCAACTGACAAGCACGAGAAGGGAAGGCGCAGCGCCTTTCCTTCTTTTGCTATTAGCCGGCAGGAAGGGCCTCGGCCCTCCTGAACCGACCCGCTTTGCGCCTGACGGCGCTATATCCAAGCAAACTGCTGAGGTGCGTTTATGCTCAACACGGTTACGGGCGTGGATAAGTCCAGCCCGGTCAGGAGACATATTCACATAGGCGACGCGCTCGTCGCAATAAACGGGCACAAGATAGAGGACGTGCTCGACTACCGCTACTGGAGCTATGAGAGCCGCCTTGCGCTCACCGTGCGCAGGCCGGACGGCAGCGAACACGTGGTGAAGGTCAAAAAGGACGAGGGCGAGGATCTAGGCATCGACTTCGAGGAATACCTGATGGACAGGCCCTGGGGCTGCTCGAACCGCTGCGTCTTCTGCTTCGTCGACCAGCTGCCGAAGGGCATGCGCAAAAGCCTCTACTTCAAGGATGACGACGCGCGGCTGAGTTTCCTCACCGGCAGCTATATCACGCTCACGAACCTCTCCGAGCGGGAGTTTGAACGGATATGCGCCCTGCGCATAAGCCCGATAAACGTCTCCGTCCACGCCACCAACCCCGAGCTGCGCGCGCGGCTGATGGGCAATCCCCGCGCCGCGGACATCATGACGCCGCTCAGGCGCCTCGCGAAAGCCGGCATCGAGGTGAACTGCCAGGTGGTGTGCTGCCCCGGCTGGAACGACAGCGAGGAGCTCAGCCGCACAATGCGCGAGCTCTCGGAGCTGTATCCGGGCGTTTACAGCGTCTCGATAGTGCCCGTGGGCCTCACAAAGCACCGCGAGAACCTGCCAAGCCTCACGCCCTTCGACGCCGCGTCGGCCGCCGGGACGATAGACCGCGTCGAGGCCTTCGCCGCCGAGTGCCTGGAGGCGCACGGCAGCCGCATTTTCTGGTGCTCAGACGAGCTCTATCTCAAGGCGGGGCGGGAGATACCCCCGGACGAATACTACGAGGAGTACAGCCAGCTCGAAAACGGCGTCGGCCTCATTCGCCTTTTGGAGACGGAGTTCATGGACGCGTTGGAGGACGTCACGCCCGACGCGGGCAGGCCCGCGGGCTTCACCATAGCCACCGGAGTCTCCGCCGCCCCGTTACTAAATAAACTATTGCTGACAGCGCAGGGCAAATGTGCTAAAATAAATGGCAGCGTGTGCGCCATAGTCAACGATTTCTTCGGCCACACGATAGACGTCGCGGGGCTCATAACCGGCGGCGACCTCATAGCCCAGCTCAGGGGAAAGAAGCTTGGGGAGCGCGTGCTTATCCCGGCGAAGATGCTCCGCCACGGAGAGGGCGTTTTCCTCGACGACGTGACGCTGGAGGAGGCGGGCGCCGCCCTCGGCGTGCCCGTCGTGCCCATCGGCGGCAGCGGCCGGGAGCTGCTGGACGCCATGCTCGGCATCTAGTTATTCACTCTTTATTATTCACTATTCACTACCGGAGGTACCGAAATGTCCCGACCCCTCGTAGCCATAGTGGGCAGGCCGAATGTCGGCAAGTCCATGCTCTTCAACCGCCTCGCCGGGCGCAGGCTCTCGATAGTCGAGGACACGCCGGGCGTCACCCGCGACAGGCTCTACGCCGAGTGCGAGTGGAACGGGCGCAAATTCGATATAGTTGACACCGGCGGCATAGAGCCCACGGCTGACAGCGAGATACTGCTCTTCATGCGCGAGCAGGCGCTCCTCGCCATCGACGCGGCGGACGTTATCGTCCTCGTCACCGAGATAGGCACCGGCGTCACCGCCGCGGACAAGACCGTCGCCGACATGCTCAAGCGCTCGGGCAAGCCCGTGGTGCTGGCCGTCAACAAGATGGATTCAACCGGCGACGTCGACCCGGGCTTCTATGAGTTCTATTCTCTCGGCCTCGGCGACCCCATCTCCGTCTCCGCCGTGCACGGCCACGGCACCGGCGACCTGCTGGACGAGTGCGTCGCCCACTTCCCGCCCGAGAGCGAGTATGAGCGCGACGACGACCGGATACGCGTGGCCGTCATCGGCAAGCCGAACGTGGGCAAGAGCTCGCTCATTAACCTCATCTTAGGCGAAAAGCGCGTCATAGTCAGCAACATGGCGGGCACAACGCGCGACGCCGTGGACACCTATTTTGAAAACAAGTACGGCAAGTACGTATTCATAGACACAGCCGGCATCCGCCGCCGCAGCAAGGTGGATGACCGTATCGAAAAATTCTCCGTCATGCGGGCCAAGCTGGCCATTGACAGGGCGGACGTCTGCCTTATAATGATAGATGCGAGGGAGGGCGTCACGGAGCAGGACACCAAGATAGCCGGCCTCGCGCACGAGGCGGGAAAGGCCAGCGTGATTGTCGTCAACAAGTGGGACCTGGTCGAAAAGGACGGCAAGACCATGGACAAGCTGCGGAAGGACGTCCTGCGCGACCTCAGCTTCATGAGCTACGCGCCCGTGCTCTTCATCTCCGCCCTCACCGGCCAGCGCACGGAGCGGATATTCGAGCTCGTCAACTATGTCAACGACCAGAGCGCCATGAGGATAACCACCGGTATGCTCAACGACGTGCTCGCCGACGCCCAGGCGCGGCAGCAGCCGCCCACGGACAAGGGCAAGCGTCTGAAGATATACTATATGACCCAGACCGGCGTGCGGCCGCCGAACTTCGTCGTTTTCTGCAACAGCAGGGAGCTGTTCCACTTCTCCTACCAGCGCTATATCGAGAACCAGATACGCGCTGCCTTCGGGCTCGAGGGCACGCCCATACGCATCGTGATACGGCAGAAGGGAGATAAAGAGTAAGTATGCTTATCACGCTCATGACCGCGCTGACGGCGATAATCGCCTATTTGCTCGGCAGCGTCAACGGCGCTATTATCATATCCCGCTTCCTCTACGGCCAGGATATCCGGCGCAGCGGCAGCGGTAACGCCGGGCTTACAAATTTCTACCGCACCTACGGCCTCACCGGGGCCGCGGGGGTTATCGCCATCGACGTGCTTAAAGGCGTGCTCGGCACTTTCCTTGGAGGCGTGCTCGTCGGGCTGACGGCGCCGGAGGGGTTTGAGGCTGCGTTCACATCCACGGGGCGTCTCGTCGCCACGTTCTGCGTAATCCTCGGCCACGTCTTCCCGATATTCCATCAGTTCAAGGGCGGCAAGGGCATACTAACGGGCGTGAGCTGCGTGCTGGTGGTCGATTACCGCGCCGCGTTTATTGCGCTCTTTATCTTCGCCGTGATTGTAGCGGCCACGCACTACGTGTCGCTCGGCTCCATTATAAGTACGCTCAGCGTGCCTGTGACGCTTGTCGCAAACGGCTTTTCAACGCCCTGCCTGCTGCTGGCCCTCGTGAGCGTGGCGCTTATTGTCATCAAGCACGCCGGAAATATCCGGAGGCTTATACAGCACAAGGAGTCTAAGATATCGTTTAAAAAGGATCTCTCGCACAAAATAGATAATGATTCGTTCTAGAGAGGATTTAATATGCTTGAACTTCAAAACATATCCTATGCCGCTGAAGACGAGAGCGGCGCAAAGGAAATATTAAACGGAATAAACCTCAGCGTAAGCGAGCGCTTTGTCGCCGTGACCGGGCCGAACGGCGGCGGCAAGAGCACGCTTGCGAAAATCATAGCCGGAATACTGAAGCCGACCGAGGGCCGCATAACCCTCGACGGCGAGGACATAACCGGCCTCGGCGTCACGGAGCGGGCGCGAAAGGGCATAAGCTTCGCTTTCCAGCAGCCCGTGCGCTTCAAGGGCATAACCGTATATGACCTGCTGCAGCTTGCCTCGGGCCGCAAGCTGACCGTGGGCGAGGCCTGCGACTATCTCAGCCGCGTCGGCATGTGCGCGCGCGACTACGTCGGCCGCGAGGTCAACGCCAGCCTCTCCGGCGGCGAGCTCAAGCGCATCGAGATAGCCACCATCCTCGCGAGAGGCACCAAGCTCAGCATATTCGACGAGCCGGAGGCGGGCATAGACCTGTGGAGCTTCTCCAACCTCATCGCGGTGTTTGAGAAGATGTATGAGCAGATAAACGGCAGCATACTTATTATCTCGCACCAGGAGCGGATTCTGGAGATAGCGGACAAGATAGTCATCATTGCTGCCGGCCGGATTACCGAGCAGGGGCCGAAGGATGAGATTCTGCCCAAGCTCATGGGCGGCGCCGGCGCCTGCGGGCGTCTGGCCGCGGTGTAAGGAGGGTTACACATGGCACTTGACGCGATACAGAAGGCCCTGCTGGCCGAGATTGCCGGCCTCCACGGCGTGCCCGAGGGCGCGTACAATATCCGCTCCGACGGCAAGCTGGAGGGCAGGAGCACCACCGCCAACATCGACATCGTCACAAAGAGCGACAAGCCCGGCATCGACAT
>CALXGL010000215.1 GCA_944387825.1 uncultured Oscillospiraceae bacterium
TGTAGTGCCAGGGGGCGTCGCAGTGCGTGCCGGCGTGCAGGTAGATGTCCATGACGGAGCCGTTCCAGGGGTCGCCCTTGGTCAGGTCCTCGCGAATCTTGACTGTGGGGATGGGCAGGCCGGGGTAAACGCCCATGCCGTCGTAAATGGGATAGCCTATTTCAACGTACTTGCTCATTTTATAACCTCCTGAATTTAATTTAGCTGCTCAGACCTCGTAGCCCTCGACGACCTTGTTGAAGCTGAACTCCGGGCTGGGGAAGGTGCCGTCCAGGGTCTCCTGGTGGAAAGCGTTCAGGCCGTCGACCATGGCCTTGCGGACGTGGGCAAACTGCTTGACAAACTTGGGCTTGAAGTCGCCGTACATGTCGAGCAGGTCCTGGGTGACGAGCACCTGGCAGTCAACGTAGGGGCCCGCGCCTATCCCGAGGATGGGCACGCTGACGGCCTCGGTGATGGCCTTGGCGACGCCGCTGGGCACGCACTCGACAACAATCGAGAAGACGCCGGCTTCCTCGAGGGCCTTCGCGTCCTCAATGAGCTTCGCCGCGCCCTCGGGCGTGCCGCCCTGGACCTTGAAGCCGCCGAAGTTGCTCGCGCTCTGCGGAGTCATGCCGATGTGGCCCATGACGGGGATGCCGACATCGACCATGCGCTTTATGGTCGGGGCCATTTTGCTGCCGCCCTCGAGCTTGATGCAGTCGCAGTTCGTCTCCATGAGCATGCGGCAGGCGCTGCGTATGGCCTGCTCGGGGCTCTCCTGATAGCTGCCGAAGGGCATGTCACCGACGACGAAGGTGTTGGGCGCGCCCTTGACGACGGGACGGATGTGGTGAATCATGTCGTCGAGCGTGACACCGACGGTGGTGTCGTAGCCGAGCATAATCATGCCGAGGCTGTCGCCCACGAGTATTACCTCGACCTCGCTCTCGTTGACAATCGAGGCGGTCGTGTAGTCATAGGCGGTGACGTAGGCGAACTTGCGGCCCTCTTCCTTGTACTTCTTGAAGTCGAGGACGGTCATTTTCTTCTTGGGCATACGAATTAACTCCTTCCGTTTACTGGTGTTGACCAGCGCCTTGCCGGCGCCTGCGTTCTTATTATTATAAGTAGCACATATTGCCGGACTTGTATAATACTTATTGAATGGCAATCATAATATATCGATTATGATATTTGCCGTTTAATACATATTACAGCTGCGCTGTTTGGATACAATTTAGACTTGGCGAATAAATTTGTGGATTTTGCTGCAAACCAGAAATTGACGCGCAGAGTGCGGAGGTTTATAATAAAGGGCAGCGGAGGAGGCGGAGCGCGCTTGTACACTGGCAGAAAGTACTACTTTATAACAATTGCGGAGACGCTGAATATCACGCGGTCGGCGCAGCGGCTTATGGTGTCTCAGCCCTCTCTCACACAGTACCTGAACAAGCTTGAGGCCGACCTGGACATAAAGCTCGTGGACAGGAGCTTCACGCCCCTCAGGCTGACGGAAGCGGGGCGAATATACTATGAATACCTGCTGCACGAGCGGGAAGCGGAGGACGCTCTGAATGCTTCGCTCAAAAAGCTGAAAGCCTCTCAGCGCAGCTCGCTTCTCATAGGCATACCGCTTCAGAAGAGCCATGAGCTTGCCAGCCGGGTCATACCGGATTTCGCGCAGGAGCACCCGGAAATAAACATCTCGATATGGGAGGGAACTTCGCAGACGGTGCGTGAGCGCGTGCTGAAAGGCGAGCTGGATATAGGCTTCGGGCACACCATGGATGAGACCTATGAGAACTGTCTCATAAGGCCGCTGAACCGGGAGAAAATCCTGCTTATCTGCAGCAGGAACAATCCCATAGCCGGAGGCCGCCCCTCAACGCCGCGGGAGACCATACAAATAGACCCGCAGCTGCTCAACAGCCAGCTGTTTTACCAGATGGCGGAGGAATACTATCTATACGAGGTGGAGTCGCGCCATATGCGCATGCACGGCGTCCGGCCCCGGCGCATTACCGTAATGTCAAACCTGCTGGCCATTATCGCCTCCATAATAGAGGGAGACGGAGACAGCTTTGCGTACATGCCGGACTATGTCATGCAGGAGCTCTGGCCGAACAGCGTCATGGACAGGCTCTCCTACCTGCGCATCGACAGGACGGATTTGGAGTGGAACTTTTCCATGTTCCGCCGTCAGGGCGCGCCGATGACGGGGCCGATGAAGCTCTTCTGGAGCCGGGTTATGGACACCTGCTGCAAGGTATGAAAAGACGAATAAAAGCCCCCGAACGCTCTCGTTCGGGGGCTTGACGTCTGTTATTCGGGTTTGCCGAGCATTTTGAACATGTTCTTCTTATAGGCTTCGACGCCGGGCTGGTTAAAGGGGTTGACGCCGGACATGTAGCCGCTTATGCCGCAGGCCAGTTCAAAGAAACAGACCATTTCGGCAAAGCCCAGCTCGTCGCGACGCGGAACACTTATGCCGATATTCGGCACGCCGCCGGATATGTGGGCGGCCTTGACGGCCTCGCGGGCGGTGGCGCACACGTCGGAGAAGTCGCGGCCGGCGAGGTAATTCAGCTTGTCGGGGTCGCCCATGCGGAAGGGCACCGAGTGGGCCGTGAGCGGCTTTTCGAAGCTGAGCACGGTCTCGAACATGGTGCGCGGCCCGTCCTGGACATACTGGCCCATGGAGTGCAGGTCGGCGCTGTATTCAAGGCTGGCGGGGAAGATGCCTATGCCGTTTTTGCCCTCGCTCTCGCCGTAAAGCTGCTTCCACCACTCCGCCATGAAACGGAAGCTGGGCTCATAGCAGGCCAGAAGCTCTATGCCGTAGCCGCGGCTGTAGAGGTGCTGGCGGGCGGCGGCGTACTGCCAGGCGGGATTTTCCGGGCTGCGGAGGTCCATGGCCTGGAAGAACTCTATGGCGTGGTCGATTATGGCGGCGATGTCTATTCCCGCGACGGCCATGGGAAGCAGGCCGACCGCGGAAAGGACGCTGTAGCGCCCGCCCACGTCGTCGGGGACGACAAAGCGTTCCCAGCCCTCGCTGACGGCCATGTCGTGGAGCACCCCGCGGCTGGCGTCGGTCGTGGCGAATATGTGCTTTTTGGCCGCCTGGCCGTATTTCTTCTCAAGCAGTGCCCTGAAAACGCGGAAGGAGAGAGCGGGCTCAAGCGTGGTGCCGGATTTGCTTATGACGTTGACGTCAAAATCATCGTCGCCTATCTGGCTTATTATATCGTTGAGATAGTCGCCGCTCAGGCCGTTGCCGGCAAAGTACACATGGGGGCAGTCGGCGCTCTGTATCGGGCGCAGCAGCTCGATTGCGCCGCGGGCTCCGAGATAACTGCCGCCTATTCCGATGACCACCAGGGCCTTTGAGCGGGAACGAATTTTATTCGCGGCGGCAAGCAGAGACTTCAGTTCGGAGCGCTTTATGAGCCGGGGGAGCTCAAGCCAGCCGGTGAACTCCGCGCCCTGCCCGGTCTTTTCGGTCAGCACGCGGTGCGCGGAGGCTGCGGAGGCGAAATCCGGTCCGGACGCTTCAAAAAACTGCGAACAGCCGGTGAGGTCGACTTTGATCATGTTTCTCCGTCCTTATCATTAGAGTGGGCCTGTGCCTAGATGATTATACTACAATTTCCCGAAATTACAAGTATTAAATCTGTTCGTCAGCTGCCAAAGTGGTGAATGAGGCGCGAAATACGACGAAAAATGCGCTTCAAGTGGAGGATGGATACAGGTTCAGGAGCAAACGCAGCATTTCCAGCAGCACGCCGCCCGCGCCCAGGCGCTCCAGGCCGGACAGCGCGACGAGCGGAATGGTGCAGAGCACCTCGCCGCCGGAGGAGAGGGTGAGCGTGCCGAGCTGCTGCCCTTCCGACACGGGCGCCTCCACGCTATCCGGCAGCTCCACCTTCCTTTCAAGCGTCCGGGCCCTGTCTAGCTCCAGCAGCACGTAGCCGTCGCCGGAGACGACGGGCTGCACGCTGTCGAGGGCCGCGCCGGTGACGCGCACCGGCGGCAGGGCGCTGTCCGCGGCGGGGCACAGAGTCCAGTTGGCGAAGGCGTATTCGATGAGTGCGGTGACGTCCGCGTTCCGGCTGTCCGAGCTCTCGGCGCCCATAACTACGGCGATGTATTCCGTGCCGTCCCTCTCGGCGGAGGCGGAGATGCAGTAGCCGGCGCGGGTCGTCCAGCCGGTTTTCAGGCCCGTACAGCCGGGCAGGGAGCGCAGAAGGTGGTTGGTGTTGGAAAGGCCGAACTCGCCGTTCCTTATGCTGTCCATCCAGATGGTGGTATAGTCCTTAATCCAGTCGTGCTTGAGAAGCTCACGGCTCATGACGGCGATGTCGAGCGCGCAGGTGTAGTGCCCGGCGTCGTCGAACAGACCGGTGCAGTTGGTAAAATGCGTGCCGCTCAGGCCGAGCTCGGACGCTCTTGCGTTCATGCGCTCCACAAAGGCGCTCTCGCTTCCGGCCATGTGTTCGGCCAGCGCTACGGCGCAGTCGTTGGCCGAGACGACGGCGATGCATTTTATGAGCTCCGAGACGCTCATCTGTTCGCCGGCTTCAAGCCAGATTTGGCTGCCGCCCATGCTCGACGCGCGCTCGGAGGCCGTGACCGTATCCTCGAGCGAAATGGCGCCGGAGTCCACAGCCTCGGCCGCAAGCAGGAGCGTCATCACCTTCGTAACCGAAGCGGGCGCGCGCTGCTCGCTCTCGCCGCGGGCATAGAGCACCCTGCCCGTCACCTTTTCCATTAGAACCGCGCAGGGGGCGGCCACGCTGACGGCGGCGTCCTGCCCGGCGGCCAGCGCCGCAGCCGGCCCGGCAAGGGCCAGCGCCAGCGCCAATGCAATTATCCTCTTCATACCTTCCCTCCGAGTCTTTGACCTGAGATAAGCTATTCGTCAGAGGGCGGGGATATTACGGATAAGGTTACGTAAATTATGCGCAGCGGCGGCGAAAGGACGCCGGATGTGAAATGCATGTAAAGAGAAAATGGAGAAATAAACGCGTTTTCGCACATTTCCAACAGGCTTTTCAACAAAAATATTTGGCCGAATATGTCGAAAGCGCTCGAAAAAAGGTTTACGTAAATATCTGAAGCCGGCTTTGCAGGTTGACGCACGCTCCGGGCCGGTATAAAATATAGCCCTCAGGCGTGCGCGAGAGACGAGCGCGCGGCGGCTATTGCTCCGCAGAAGGCGTCCGCTTCCTCCATGGTCGTGTATCGGGAAAAGCCCAGGCGTATCGCGCCGTCTATCACGGCGGGCGGCATGCCCATGGCCTCGAGCACATGACTGCGCGCGCCCTTTTTGCATGCGGAGGAGCGGGAGACATAGATTTCGCGCGCTTCGAGGAAGTTCATGAGCACCTCGCTTCTGTAGCCGGGCAGGGAGACGGAGAGAATGTGCGGAGCGCCGCCGCCTATGACTACGAGGCCCGGATTTTCGCGCGTGAGCCGGTCTATGACGTGCTGTCTCAGCGCGCGCATGTGTTCCTGATACTCTGCGGCCCCGGCGGCGCCTATCCGCGCGGCCTCGCCGAAAGCGCAGATGTACGGCACGTTTTCCGTGCCGGCACGGCGGCCGTCCTCCTGGGCGCCGCCGACTATGAGCGGGCGCAGGCGCACGCCGCTTTTTATGTACAGCGCGCCTATGCCCTTGGGCGCATGTATCTTGTGACCGGAGATGCTTATGAGGTCCGCGCCGAGGGTCCTGGCGGAAAAGGGGACCTTCAGGAAGCCCTGGACCGCGTCGGTATGCATGAGCGCGTCGGGGTTGGCCTGCTTTATGATTCTGCTTATGGACCTGACGTCCGTTATGGCGCCGGTTTCGTTGTTGACGAGCATCAGCGAGCAAAGTATGGTGTCCGGCCTGACGGCGGCGGCGACCTGCTCCGGCGTCACCGCGCCGGAGGGGCCGGGGACGAGGCGGGTGACCTCATAGCCGCGGCGCTCGAGCTCGTCCAGAGCGTGGCGTATGGCGTCGTGCTCGACGGCGGAGCTTATGATGTGCCCGCCCTTGCGCGAGACGTATTCGGCCCCGGACCAGAGCGCCCAGTTGTCGCTTTCGGAGCCGCAGGAGGTAAAGCAGAGTTCCCAGCTCTCGCAGCCGAGGGCTTTCGCAAGCTGCTTGCGGGCGTTCATCACCAGCTTGAGCGCGGCGCGGCCCTTGGCGTGGGTGGAACTCGGATTGCCGTAATCGTTGACCATGGCGTTCATCGCCGCCTCCGCAGCTTCCGGACAGACGCGCGTTGTGGCGCTGTTGTCTAGATATATTTCCATAAACCTCACCTTTCATGATTATTCCGCAAACGGGGGAACAGCTTCTATGAAATACATTATAAACACCCTGGGCTGCAAGGTCAACCAATACGAAACTCAGGCGATGGAAACCCTTCTCGCGGAACGCGGGCACTCTCCGGCCGGGCCGGGAGAGACGGCCGACGCGGTTATAGTCAACACCTGCGCCGTGACGGCGGAGAGCGGGCGCAAGTCCCGCCAGACGCTCAGGAGGCTGATGAATGAAAACCCCGGAGCGGTGAGCTGCGTGTGCGGCTGCTGGTCGCAGACGGATACCGATAGCGCAAAGGGTATAGCCGACCTGGTGTGGGGCAGCGCGGACAGGCGCGGCTTTGTTGAGGCTGTGGAGAGGGAGGTGTCCGCCCGGGAGAAGCTGGTCAATGTGGACGCTCCGTTCGCGCGAAAAACCATTGAGGACCTGCCTGCCGGAGCCTTTGACGGGCACGCCAGGGCCTGGCTGAAGATAGAGGACGGCTGCGCCAATTTCTGCTCATACTGCATCATCCCCTACGCCCGGGGCGGGGTGCGCTCGCTGCCGCTGGAGCGCGCCGCCGCGCTCGCCTCGGAGCTGGGCGCAAAGGGCTACCGCGAGATTGTCCTGACGGGCATAGAAATAGCCTCATACGGGCGCGATCTGCCCGGCAGGCCTGGCCTCGCCGACGTTATAGAAACAGTCGCCGCCGCGGCGCCGGAGGCGAGAATACGCCTCGGCTCAATAGAGCCCACGGTTGTAACGGAGGAGTTCTGTGAGAGAGCTTCGCGCGTGGAAAAGCTCTGCCCGCACTTCCACCTCTCCATGCAGTCGGGCTGCGACGCCACGCTGGCGCGCATGAACCGCAAATATTCAAGCGCCGAGTTCTACGCCGTCTGCGAGAGGCTGAGGCGCCATTTCCCCGGCTGCGCGCTGACGACGGACCTGATAACCGGTTTTCCCGGCGAGACGGAGGAGGAATTTGCCCAGACGCTGGCCTTTATACGCAAATGTGCCTTTGCGGCGATGCACGTTTTCCCTTACTCGCGCAGGCCCGGCACGAAGGCCGACAAGCTGCCCGGACAGCTCACGCACGCGGTCAAAAACGAGCGGGCGGCCGAGGCGCACCGGGCCGCGCTGGAGATGCAGCGCGAATATCTGCGCGGGCGCGCCGGCGCCGTCGAGAGCGTGCTCTTTGAAACGGAGGACGGCGGCTTCAGCTTCGGACACGCGCCGAACTATACTGAGGTACGCGTCGCCGCGCGCGGCCTGCGGGGGCTCGTGAGGGACGTCAGGATAACGGCCCTCGAGGGCGAAACGCTCGCCGGAGAGCTGCTTTAAGTACGCGCCGCCTTGTCAAAAACGTTAAAATAAGGGCGTTTGGCGGCAAAATGCTTGTCGGAGCTGCGGTTTGACGTGAGAATGCGAAAAGACTATAATTTAAAATGCAATATAGTATTGCAGCTTGTATTCGGAAGGAGTCGGAAATATGGCGGACAGAGCTTATAATTTTGCGGCCGGACCGGCGATAATGCCCGAACCGGTGCTCAGGAAGGCACAGTCGGAGCTTCTCAACTGGCACGGCTGCGGCATGAGCGTGATGGAGATGAGTCACCGCGGAAGTCAGTTCGCCGAGATACTCGCCTCCGCCAAGGAGAGCTTCAAACGGCTTTTGAACGTCCCCGATACGCACGAGGTGCTGTTCCTGCAGGGCGGCGCCACGGCGCAGTTCGCCGCCGTGCCGCTGAATCTTATGGACGGCGGGAGCGCGAGCTACGCCGTGACCGGCAACTTTTCCGGCATAGCCGCAAAGGAAGCTGAAAAATACGGCCGGGTCAGCGTCGCATACGAGGGCAGGGGAAATAATTATACGCATATACCGGCCCAGGATGAGCTGAACATAGCTCCGGAGAGCGCATATTTCCACTATTGCGCCAACAACACGATTTTCGGCACGGCCTGGGACTATGTCCCGGAGACCGGCGGCGTGCCCCTCGTCTGCGACATGTCGAGCGAAATCATGAGTCATCCCGTAGACGTCTCAAAATACGCCCTCATCTATGCCGGGGCGCAGAAGAATATCGCCCCCGCCGGATTGACCGTGGTCATAATCGACAGGAGCATCGCCGGACGCGAGAGCGCCGCTGCCCCGCAGATAATGTCCTACAGGAAAATGATAGACAAGGACTCCATGCTCAACACCCCGCCCTGCTGGTGCATCTATATGCTGGGCCTGGTGCTCGAGTGGCTGGAGAGCCAGGGAGGCGTCGCGGAGATGGACCGCCGCCGCCGCGAGCGCAGCGCGCTGGTCTACGACGTGCTGGATAACTCGCGCCTGTACCGGCCGCATGCGGAGAGCGGTTCCCGCAGCATGATGAACGTCACTTTCAGGACCGGAGACGAGGAGCTGGACGCGCAGTTCGTAAAGGGCGCCGCCGCCCGCGGGCTGCTGAACGTCAAGGGACACCGCCTGACCGGCGGCATGAGGGCTTCGCTCTATAACGCCATGCCTCTGGAAGGCGCCAGGGCCCTCGCGGATTACATGAAGGAATTTGAGGTAAAGCACCATGTTTAAGATACGCACGATGAATACCATTTCCCCGCTGGGGACGAAAATACTCGAAAAGCACGGCTGCGAAGTCGGGCAGCAGGTGGAGGCCCCGGAGGCTTTGCTGATACGCAGCGCGGATTTGCACAATACCGAGTTCTGGCCGGAGCTTCTCTGCATCGGCCGCGCCGGAGCCGGCGTAAACAATATCCCCATCGAGGACTGCGCGGAGAAGGGCATCGTGGTTTTCAACGCCCCGGGCGCCAATGCGGACGCGACCAAGGAGATGATAATATTTGACATGCTGCTCGCAAGCCGTGATATGCTCGGCGCCATCGAGTGGGTCAAGTCCATCTCCGACCGCGGAGACGAGGTGCCCGCGCTGGTTGAAAAGGGCAAGAGCAGCTTTTCCGGCCCCGAGCTCTGCGGCAAGAGCCTGGGCGTCATAGGTCTCGGCGCCATAGGCTCGCTTGTGGCCAACCTCGCGCTTGAGTTCGGCACGACCGTGCGCGGCTTCGACCCGTACATCTCCATAGAGAGCGCCTGGCGGCTGAGCCGCAACGTCATACACGTAGACTACGTCGATGAGCTTTACCGCACCTGCGACTATATCAGCCTTAACGTGCCCTATAACGAAGGGACTCACCACCTGATTGATGCGGCGGCCCTCGCCGCGATGCGTCCCGGCGTGCGCATAATGAATGAGAGCCGCGCCGAGGTCGTGGACGACGACGCCATGATAGCGGCGCTCGAGAGCGGACACGTTGGCAAGTACGTGACCGACTTCCCGAATGCAAAGCTCATAGGGGTCAAGAACTGCATCACCCTGCCGCATCTGGGCGCCTGCACCCCCGAGAGCGAGGAAAAATGCGCCATTATGGCCGCTCAGGAGATATATGACTACCTGGAAAACGGCAACATCAAGAACAGCGTCAACCTGCCTAACGCATCTCTGGACCGCCTGGGCGAGTGCCGCCTGTGCGTAATACACAGGAATGTCCCGAACAAGATAAACTCCATCCTGGAGCTTATAAGCGCCAGAAACATAAACATAGAGCACATGATAAACAAGCCGCGCGGAGAGTACGCCTACACGATTATCGACCTGGCCAAGCGCGTGAACGGCGAGATAACCGGCGAGATACGCAAGGACCCGGACGTCCTGCGCGTAAGGGTAATATAAGCGTGAAGCTGAAGGACGGAAGTCTGGCGGGCCGAGCATACGGGCCGCCGCGCTTCCGTCCTCTTTTTCCGGCAAATACCCACAGAACTTAACATATTGTTAATAACAATCTTCCGGGGAGTGTGCTAAAATAGCCGGTATGAGAGCTTTGAGGAAGAAAAATGTAATAGAGGAGGACTACCGCCGCCCTGTTGCAGTGCTGGAGAC
The DNA here is from genome assembly GCA_944387825.1 of uncultured Oscillospiraceae bacterium. GTDB lineage: Bacteria > Bacillota > Clostridia > Oscillospirales > Oscillospiraceae > Scatomorpha. The sequence goes on from CALXGL010000215.1 coordinate 10,210, forward strand.
GGACCCTGAAAACGGGCTGAGCACGCGCCAGGCGGAGGAGCGCGCACGCGCCGGCTGGGACAACCGTCCCATAGAGCCGCCGGGCAAGACCGTGGGGCAGATAGTCCGCTCCAACATATTCACCTACTTCAACATGCTCTTCTTTTTCCTCGCGATATGCGTCATTGTCGTGGGGAAATGGATGGAGGCCATGTTCCTCGGCGTCGTCTTCGCCAACATCCTGATAGGCATAGGCCAGGAGCTCAAGAGCAAGCGCACGCTCGACAAGCTGACGCTGCTCACGTCGCCGAAGGGCACCGTTGTACGCGACGGACGCGAAAGACAGATACTGACAAGCGAACTGGTGCGCGACGACATCGTGGTGTTCTCGGCGGGCAGCCAGATATATGCAGACGCGGTCGTCGTCTCGGGCGAGTGCTCGGTAAACGAGGCGCTCATAACCGGCGAGGCCGACGAGATAAAAAAGACGCCCGGAGCGGAGCTGCTCTCGGGCAGCTTCGTCGTCTCCGGCGTCTGCCGCGCAAGGCTCACCAAGGTCGGCGCGGACAGCTACGCAAACAAGCTCACGCTGGAGGCCAAGGCCAGCCAGCCGCCCAAGCAGAGCGAAATGATGCGCTCGCTGACGCGCCTGGTGCAGATAATAGGCATAATCATCATCCCCCTCGGCGTGCTCATGGCGGCGACGTAGTCGGCCATGATAAGGCGTATGTCGCTCTCTATATACCGGTCGGGGCAGAGCTCGACTACGTCCTCGACGGTCATCTTGTTCTCCGTCACCGTGCCGGTCTTGTCCACG